>NZ_JABFAZ010000035.1:27131-41077 GCF_017168505.1 Micrococcus sp. KRD077
CGGCCGACGGCGCCGTCGCCCCTGCCACCTCCGCCGCGGCCGCCCGCGACCGCGTCCTGCTGCCGTGGGTGTTCTGGCCCTCCGCGGTCATCGTGCTCTCCTTCGTGGTGGCCACACTACTCGCCCCCGAGCAGATGACCGTGGGCATCGGCCTGGTCCAGCAGGCCATCATCACGAACTTCTCGTGGTGGTACGCCCTCGTCGCCCTGTTCTTCGTGCTGTTCTGCGGCTACCTCGCGTTCTCCCGGAAGGGGCAGATCACGCTCGGCAAGCCCGATGAGAAGCCCGAGTTCTCCACGCTGTCCTGGTTCTCCCTGCTCTTCGCGGCGGGCATGGGCATCGGCCTCGTGTTCTTCGGCATGACCGAGCCGCTCATGCACTTCACCGATCCGCGGCCCGACGTGGCGGCCGCCAACCCCACCCAGGCGGAGGCCGCCCAGTCGGCGCTGGCCACCACGTTCCTGCACTGGGGCCTGCAGCCCTGGGCGATCTACGCGGTGGTGGGCGTGGCGGTCGCGCTGGCCATCCACCGGCGTGGCCGTCCCCTCGCGCTGCGCTGGGCCTTCGAGCCGCTGATCGGCGAGCGCCGCGTGCGCGGCGGCTGGGGCCACCTGATCGACAACATCGCCCTCATCGGCACCGTCTTCGGCGTGGCCACCTCGCTGGGCCTCGGGGTCACCCAGATGTCCGCGGGCCTGCGCGCGCTGGGCATCGTGCCCGAGGACAGCCCCTGGCTCGAGTACGCCATGATCGGCGCGGTCACCTGCGTGGTGCTCTACACCGTGGTCTCCGGCGTGGAGCGCGGCATGAAGTGGCTGTCCAACACCAACCTGATCCTGGCCGCCGGCCTGCTGCTGTTCATCGCGATCGTGGGACCCACCGCGTTCCTGTTCAAGGAGATGGTGCAGTCCCTCGGCTCCTACATGCAGTACTTCTTCGCGAACTCGCTCAACGTCTCCGCGTTCTACGGCGCCGAGGGCGACGCGTGGCAGGCCGGCTGGAGCGCGTACTACTGGGGCTGGTGGATGTCCTGGACGCCGTTCGTCGGCATCTTCATCGCCCGCATCTCGCGCGGTCGCACCGTGCGCGAGTTCATCGCCGGCGTGCTGCTGGTGCCCACCCTGGTCTGCGTGGTCTGGTTCGGCATCCTGGGCGGCACCGCGATCTTCCTCGAGACCACCCGCCCGGCCGGGTACACCTCCGTGGTAGGCGCGGACGGCGCCATCGACTCGAACACCGCGCTCTTCCAGGTGCTCGAGCAGCTGCCCGCGGGCACGATGCTCGTGGTCGGCGCCATCATCCTCTCGGGCATCTTCTTCATCACCTCCGCCGACTCGGGCTCGCTGGTGATGGGCATGCTCGCCACCGGCGGCGACGTGAACCCGAAGGCCACGGTGAAGATCTTCTTCGCCATCGCCACCTCGCTCATGGCCGCGGCCCTGCTGGCCGCCGGCGGCCTGTCCGCGATCCAGGTCCTGGCCATCACCATCGGCCTGCCGTTCTCCGTGCTGATGCTGCTGATCTGCCTGGCCACGTTCCGCTCGCTCGGCTACTCCGTGGCGCGGGTGGAGGCGGTGCGCCGTCAGGCCATGCTGGCCTCCATCAAGGATCGCCTGGGCCTCGAGTCCGACGACGACGAGGTGGTCGACGCCGGCCCCGTGGCGGCCTCGCAGTGGTGGGCCTCGCTCAGCCGGGACCACCAGCAGCGGATCGCCGATGCGGCCGCCGGCGTCCCGGCCTCGGAGGGGTCCCGCCGCACCCGGCTGCGCCGCCACGAGCACTGACGTCCGCCCCCGGGCGCCCTCCCGGCCCCAACGAGAACGGCCCCTGTCCCGCGCGGGACAGGGGCCGTCGTCGTCGTGGGGGTCAGTCCTCGTGGGACTGGCGGGTGCGGACCACCGGCAGGGTGCCGGTGCGGCTGTGGGCCGCGG
This sequence comes from Micrococcus sp. KRD077, assembly GCF_017168505.1. NCBI lineage: Bacteria > Bacillati > Actinomycetota > Actinomycetes > Micrococcales > Micrococcaceae > Micrococcus > Micrococcus sp. KRD077. The sequence continues at coordinate 29,063 of NZ_JABFAZ010000035.1, forward strand.
CCGACGTGCGGGTGCCCGTGACGAACCAGGCGAGGGTCAGGACCGCGACCCACACGAGACCGATGATGAGCGCCTGGCGCGAATCCGGGATGGTAGCCATGGTGATCACCACGGTGGCCACGAACGCCAGGCCCAGGTAGGTGCCGACGTTGCCCAGCGGCATGGGGAAGGGGGACGGCTCCGCGCCCTGCTCCGCGACGCGCCTGCGCATGGCGCGGTGGGACAGGAAGATCATGGCCCAGGTCAGCACCACGGCGAACGAGGCGACGCCGGCCACCAGGCTGAAGGCGTTCGGGTCCACGGTGATCAGCACCGCGCCGAGCACCATCACGCCCAGCATCACGGCCACGGACAGCCACGGCACGCCGCCGCGGTTGGTGTGGGTGAAGGCCCGGGGTGCCTGGCCGTCGTGGGCCATCGCGTAGAGCAGGCGACCGGACGCGTAGATGCAGGCGTTGATCGCGGAGACGGCGGCGGTGAGCACCACGAAGTTCAGCAGGTGCGGGGCGAAGGGGACGCCGAGGCCCTCGAAGATCTGCACGAACGGGCTGGCCTTGCCGTCCACCTGGTTCCAGGGGACGAGGGCCATGATGACCGCCATCGTCAGCACGTAGAACAACAGGATGCGGATCGGCACCGTGTTGATGGCCTTGGGCAGCACCTTCTCCGGGTTCTTGGCCTCGCCCGCGGCCACGCCGAGGGTCTCGATGCCGCCGAAGGAGAACGTCACGATGGTGAGCGCGGTCAGCACGCCCAGGATGCCGTGCGGCAGGAATCCGCCGTGGTCCACGAGGTTCGCCAGGCTGGCCTGGGTGCCGTCCGCGGTGGAGGCGCCGGTGAAGAGCAGGATCACACCGCCGAAGATCATCGCCACGATGGCCCCGACCTTCACGAGCGTCAGCCAGAACTCGGCCTCACCGAAGTTGCCGACGTGCGTGAAGTTGATCAGGCCGACCACGAGGATCGTGGCCGCGACCCAGGCCCAGGCCGGGACCCCCGGGAACCAGAACGCCATGTACGTGGTGATGGCGGCGGTGTCCGCGACGATCACGACGGCCAGCTCGAAGACGAAGGTCCAGCCGGTCACGTAGCCGGCGAAGGGGCCGAGATAACGGGAGGCGTAGGCGGCGAAGGACCCGGAGACGGGCTCCCGGAGCGTCATCTCGCCGAGGGCGCGCATCACGAGGAACACGGCGGCGCCCGCGACGAGGAAGGACAGGATCACGCCCGGCCCGGCGGCCTGGATGCCGCCGGCCGAGCCGTAGAAGAGGCCGGTGCCCACCGCCGTGCCCAGGGCGATGAACATGATGTGCCGCTGGCTCAGGCCGCGGTGCAGCTGCCCGCGGTCCGCGGTGGCCGCGCCGGGCTCGGCGACGCGGGAGCCGGAGGGGGAGGTGCTCACGTGAAGTCTCCGCTCGAAGGGGGGGTGGATCAGGACACGCCATGGTGACTCGTGACACAGCGTTCATGCCACTTTGTCCGGTGTGATGCAAGTCATCGTGGACGTTACGTCGCGTTCGTCCGGCCAGGCCGGATGATGTGACCTCGCCCACCGCGGATTCCCCGCGGAAGGTCCGTGGCGCCCCGGCGGGTCCCGGGGCGCGCCGGGCTCAGTCCATGAGCAGCCACGCGGCGGCGTCGTGCGCGAGCCGCCCGTCCTGCACGGCCTCCGCCTCCTCGAGGGAGAACAGGGCCCGGGAATGGTTCGCGGGCAGGTCGACGGGCTCGGTCGACAGGTTCGCCATCACGAGCACGGTGCGCGCCGGGATCGGCTCGCCCGAGCCCAGGTGCCGGCCACCGCCCGAGGTGACCGTGAACGCCAGCACGCCGCGTGCGGGGTCGTGGTGCTCGGACCACGCGAACGTGCCCGTGCCCAGGTCGAGCTCGCCGCGGATCTGCAGCAGACGCCGGTACAGCTCGAACACGGAGCCCTCGACGCCGACCTGCCGGTCCGCCGCCAGCGCTCGGAAGGACGCGGGCTGGGGCAGCCAGGGCGCGGCGACGCCTTCGGCGGCGGACGCGGGGCCGTCGTCGTCCGCGGGGGTCGAGAAGCCGTAGGACGGCTCGTCGGCGGCCCACGGCAGAGGGATGCGGCTGCCGTCGCGGCCGGGCTCCTTGCCGTCCGTGCGGAAGAAGTACGGGTCCTGGCGATGCTCGGCGGCGAGGGTGGTGTGCTCGGGCAGGCCCAGCTCGTCGCCCTGGTAGATGTACGCGGAGCCGGGCAGGCCCAGCTCCACCATCGCGGCGGCGCGGGCCCGACGGCGGCCGACCGCCTCGTCCGGCTGCTCGTCCTCGGCCGTGATGCCGGCGGGGTAGGAGCTCGGGTCCGCGAGGCCGTAGCGGGAGGCGTGGCGCACCGTGTCGTGGTTCGAGAGCACCCAGGTGTTCGGGGCGCCGACGCGGCCGGCCTGCTCGAAGGACCGGTCGATCGCGTGCGTCAGCGACGTGGCGTCCCAGCCGGCCATGAGGTAGGTGAAGTTGAAGGTCTGGTGCATCTCGCCGGGGCGGACGTACCGGAACATGCGCGAAAGCGGGGCCACCCACGCCTCGGCCACCATCATCGGCTCGTGGTCGTAGGAGTCCAGGACCCGCCGCCAGTCCCGGTAGACCTCGTGGACGCGGTCCTGGTCCATGAACGGGGTGAGCGGCTCGAAGGTGTCCGGGTCGAACGTGGGGTCGGCGTCCTCGCCCGCGTCCGTGACCATGCCCATGCGGGAGTGCTCGGCGTCCGGGTAGCCGGGCTGCTTGATGAGCCCGTGGGCCACGTCCACTCGGAAGCCGTCCACGCCGCGGTCCAGCCAGAACCGCAGGATGGAGCGGAACTCCTCGCGCACCTCCTCGTTCTCCCAGTTCAGGTCCGGCTGCGTGGTGTCGAACAGGTGCAGGTACCACTGGCCCGGGGTGCCGTCCGCCTCGGTCACGCGGGTCCAGGCCCCGCCGCCGAACGTGGACTCCCAGTTGTTGGGGGGCAGCTCGCCGTGCTCGCCGCGGCCCTCGGCGAAGTGGTAGCGGGCGCGCTCGGGGGAGCCGGGGCCGGCGGCCAGGGCGGCCTGGAACCACGCGTGCTCGGACGAGGTGTGGTTCGGCACGAGGTCCACGACCACGCGGATGCCGGCCTCGTGCGCGGCGGCGATCATCTCGTCCGCGTCCGCGAGCGTGCCGAACCGCGGGTCCACGGCGCGGTAGTCCGCGACGTCGTAGCCGGCGTCGTGCTGCGGGGAGAGGTAGAAGGGCGAGAGCCAGATCGCGTCCACGCCGAGCTGGGCCAGGTAATCGAGGCGCGAGGTGACGCCGCGCAGGTCGCCCATGCCGTCCCCGTCCGCATCCGCGAAGGAGCGCGGGTACACCTGGTAGATCACGGCGTCCACCCACCATGGCGTGACGGGCCGGTTCCGGGCTTCCGAGGGCGGGGTGCTCAGGCGCTGCGTGGTCATGGGATCCACCCTAGGCCCGACGCCGGGGCCGCGCGCCCCGCGTGGGCGGCGTCGGCGGCGTGGTGTGCGTCTCGGGCGCCCGGGGCAGCCCCACCCCGGTGCGCCGGGCCGGCTCAGGTCAGCCGGGCCAGCATCCCGACGGTGGCCCAGCGACGGTTCAGCCGTTCCTGCGCGACGCCGGCGGTCGCCTCGTCGCCCTCCTCGAGGGCGTCGATGAGCGTCCACAGGTCGAAGACGGAGTCGTCCGGCCACACGTGCCGCGTGAGGCCGCCGTAGTCCAGCTCGATCCACGAGTCGGGGTGGAACGCGCCGAGCCACTCCACCATCACCGTGAGCTCACCGATCAGCTCCGCATCCGGGGCGTGCCGCGCGAGCACCGCCGCCGCGTGCCCGGCCCGCTCCCGGGCGGCCACGATCGGCGCGCGCCGGTACGCCGTGCGCTCGCCGTCCACGAGGCGCTGCACGGCCTCCTCGGGGTCGAACACCGTGAGCCAGCCGTGCGGCACACCCCACGTGGCGGTGCGCGTCTGCACGCGGTGGTGGCCCGGCCCACCGTCCCCGTCCTGCGGGTCCTCGCCCGCCGCGTCCGGGTCGGGGGAGAGGCCCCACTCCTCCTCGAGCGCCACGAGGGCGCGGCCGCGGTTCATGGCCCGCGCTGCCGGCGGGATGGCGGCCTCGTGCAGCCGCGGCAGCATGGTCTCCTCGAGCACGGCCGCGGCCATCTCGGCCCGCAGGCCCCGCTCGTCCGGGCAGTAGAACGCGGAGCGGTGCTCGTCCTGCAGGACCCGCACCAGGTCGTCCTCACCGGGCTCCGGGAACGGGTCGGCCACGGGCCGGGCCAGGCGACGCCGGGCCCGCTCCGCCGCCTCCGCCTCGACCTCGGCGCGCGTGCGGTGGCCGCCGGCGATCAGTCGCGCCTGGACCGCGTCCGGGAACGCGGCCAGCGGCTGGAAGACGCGCAGGTGCGCGGTGCCGCGCGCGACACCCGGGGGCGGGCCGTCGTCGTCGTGGGTCATCGCGGGCTCGTCCGTGGCTCAGCCCAGCTCGACGACCACGGGCGCGTGGTCCGAGGCGCCCTTGCCCTTGCGCTCCTCGCGGTCGATCCAGGCGTCCGTGACCGTCCGTGCGAGGGCGGGGGAGCACAGCTGGAAGTCGATGCGCATGCCCTTCTTCTTGGGGAAGGCCAGGCCCGTGTAGTCCCAGTACGTGTACACGCCGGGGCCGGGGTGGCGCGGGCGCACCACGTCCACCAGCCCGGCGTCCTCGAACGCGTGGAACGCCGCTCGCTCGGCCGGGGAGACGTGCGTGTAGCCCTCGCGCTGGAACAGCTCGATGTCCCACACGTCCTCGTCCTGCGGAGCGATGTTCCAGTCGCCGGCCAGGGCGAGCCGGGTGTCCGGGTCCTCGGCGAGGTGAGCGGCCGCGTGCTCCTGGAGCACGCGCAGCCACTCGAGCTTGTAGCCCATGTGCTCGTCCTCCAGGCCGCGCCCGTTGGGCACGTACAGGCTCCACAGACGCACCGGGGCGACGCCGTCGGCCGCCTCGGCGCCCACGGTCGCCCCGATGGCGCGGGACTCCTCCTGCGGGTCCACGCCGCCCTTGCCGAAGTGCGGCTGGCCGGGGAAGCCCCGCTGCACGTCGCTCAGGCCGACGCGGGAGGCGATGGCCACGCCGTTCCACTGCGAGTTGCCGTTGTGCGCCACCTCGTAGCCGGCGCGCTCGAAGAGCTCCCAGGGGAAGTTCTCGTCCCGGCACTTGGTCTCCTGGATGGCCAGGACGTCGATGTCATGGCGCTCGAGGAAGGCCTCGACGCGGTCGGCGCGGGCACGGAGGGAGTTGACGTTCCAGGTGGCGATCTTCACCCGGCCAGGCTATCGAAGGGCGCGGACACCGTGGGATCGGCGCCTCAGCGCCACCAGTCGTCGTGGATCGTCACCGGCGTGGTGCGCTTGTGGCGGCTGCGGAGCCAGATGCCCTCGAGCTTCTCCGCGACCTCGGTCGGGACGTCCTTGCCCTCGAGGTAGTCGTCGATGTCCTCGTACGTCATCCCGAGTTCGGCCTCGTCCGTCTGGCCCGGCGTGCCGTCCAGCAGGTCCGCGGTGGGCACCTTGTTCCACAGGGGCTCGGGGGCGCCGAGTTCGCGGCCCAGCGCCCGCACCTGCCGCTTGTTCAGGCCCGCCAGCGGCAGGACGTCCGCGCCGCCGTCGCCGAACTTCGTGTAGAAGCCGGTGATGGCCTCGGCCGCGTGGTCCGTGCCGATCACCAGCTGCCCGTGGGCGCCGGCCACCGCGTACTGGGCCGTCATGCGGATGCGGGCCTTGACGTTGCCCTGGTTGTAGTCCGAGATCGGCTCCCCCACGGCCTCAGCGAAGGCGGCGGCCAGACCCTGCACGGCCTCCGCGATGTTCAGGGTGACGTCCTGATCCGCACCCACGAAGTCCAGGGCCGCCCGCGCATCCGCCTCGTCGTGCTGCACCTTGTAGGGCAGGCGCACGGCGGTGAACCGGGGGTTCTCGCGGGAGGGCACGACGTCGGCGCCCACCCCCGCCTCACCCGGCGGGGTGGTGCCGGGGCCGCCCAGGGCGACGGCGTCCGTGACGCCGAGCTGGGCGCGGCGACGCTCGACGGCGAGCTGGGCCAGCCGGCCGCCCACGGTGGAGTCCACGCCGCCGGAGATGCCCAGGACGAAGCCGGACGCGCCCGTGGCCGCGAGGTAGTCGGCGAGGAAGGCCACGCGCCGTTCGACTTCGGCCGCGGGGTCGATCTCAGGGAGGACGCACTGCTCGGCGATGATCCGCTGCTGGAGTTCACGCATGCCGGTCAGCGTAGGACCGGCGCCGCGCACGGGGACAGGGTCGGTCGGCGACGACGGCTCACGCGTCCGGGTGCCCCAGGTTGCGGGCGATGCGGCGCAGGACGCGGACGGCGTCGTCGATCTGGTCCCGCGGGACGTCCGCCGTCGCCTCGGCACGCAGGGCCTCGACCGCCTCACCGACGCGGGCGCCCGCGGTGCGGCCCGTGGCGGTGAGGGTGTAGAGGTCGCCCTCGACCGTCACCCAGCGGGACTCGACCAGCTCCTCGATCTGACCGGACACCGCGCCGCGCTGCTCCTCCTCGAAGCCGGCCTCGAGCTCGGCGCGGGACTGCGGGGCCACCGTGAGGGTGTTCAGAAACTGCCACTGGGCGCGGGTGAGGCCGTGCTCCTCGAGGCTCTCGGCCACGCGCGCCGCGATCAGGCCCTCGGTGAGGGTGAGCCAGTGCGCCAGGGGCAGGCCGGAGGGATGCTGGACGGCGTCGTCGTGCTGGATCTCGCTCATGGCCTGAGCCTAGCCAGTCCGGGACGGAAGCGGCAGGGGCGGTCGGGCCCGCACTAGCATGGGCGGCATGACCGACGCGCAGACCCCCACCGTCCCCACGCCCGAGCAGGACCGCGAGCGGCTCAAGCAGCTCATCCAGGATCTGGCTGTGGTGCACGGCCGGGTGACCCTGTCCTCCGGCAAGGAGGCGGACTACTACGTGGACCTGCGTCGGGTCACCCTGCACCACGAGGCCGCCCCGCTGATCGGCCGCGTGATGCTGCGCCTGCTCGAGGAGAACGGGATCGGGTGCGACGCGGTGGGCGGGCTGACCATGGGTGCGGACCCCGTGGCCACCGCGATGATGCACCAGGCCGGCGCCGCAGGCCGCGCGCTCGACGCCTTCGTGGTGCGCAAGGCGCAGAAGTCGTACGGCATGGGCCGGCAGGTGGAGGGCCCGGGCGTGGACGGTCGCCGCGTCGTCGTGCTGGAGGACACCTCGACGACGGGCGGCTCCGCGCTGACCGCCGTCGAGGGCGTGCGCAACGCGGGCGGCGACGTCCAGGCCGTGGCCGTGATCGTGGACCGTGCGACCGGCGCCGCCGAACGCGTGGCCGAGGAAGCGGGGGTGCCGTACCTGTACGCGTTCGGCAAGGACGAGCTCGGCCTCGACTGAGCCTCGGACGGCCCCGCGCGCCGCCCGCCTAGAGCCAGTCCGCGCGCTTGAACAGCACGAACAGCGTGAGGGCCACCGCCAGCATGAGTCCCAGGGCGAACGGATAGCCGAACGCCCAGTGCAGCTCGGGCATGCCGTCGAAGTTCATGCCGTACACCGAGCCCACCAGCTGCGGCGCGAAGATGATCGCCGCCCAGGACGAGATCTGCTTGACCTGCTCGTTCTGGGCGATCGACTGCTCGGCCAGCCGCTTCGAGGCCAGCGTCGAGTCCAGCTCGAGGGCGCTGTTGAGCATCTGGCGCATGGTCATCACGCGCTCGTTGATCTGGACGGCGTGGTCGTGGACGTCGCGCAGGCGGCGCAGGTTCTCCACCTCGAGACGCGCCTGCTCGCTGAGCTCCTCGTCCTCCCAGGCGTGGGCGTCGTCGCGCCGGGGCAGGCCGTCGGCGTCGAGGCGGCGGGTGTCCTCGTGCAGGCGGGTGCGCACCTCCTCCTGGAGCTGCTCCACGATGGACGGCAGCGCGCGGATGGCGTGCTGGAAGTTCAGCACCTCGCGGGAGAGCTCGTAGATGCGCCGGGAGACGTGCCCGTCGCCGGCGAAGACCTGGTCCTCGATCTCCTCGATGTCCTGTTCGAGGCCGTCGGCCACGGGGAAGTAGTCGTCCACGACCCGGTCCAGGATCTCCAGGGTGACCTGCCACGGCCCCATCGCGAGGCGCTCGCGGCCCTCCGTCTCCAGGAACCGACGCACGGCGGCCAGGTCAGGCTCCTCCGCGTGACGCACCGTCACCACGTAGTGCTCGCCGGTGAAGACGCTCAGCTCGCCGAACTCCACGGTCTCGGTGCGGTCGATGTAGCGGGCCGGGTGCAGGACCATGAACGAGTCCTCGCCGTAGCGGTCCAGCTTGGCGCGCTCGCCTCCGGCGAGGGCGTCCTCGACGGCGAGCGGGTGCAGGCGCAGCTCCTCCGCGACCGCTTGGAGCTCGGCCACGTCCGGGCGGTACAGGCCCAGCCAGGCCATGCCGCCGGTGCGCTCGCACTCCTCCCAGGTGTCCTCGAGGGTGGAGGGGGCGTGGACGCGCCGCCCGTCCACGTACACGGCGTTGTCGATCATGCTCACCCGGACATTCTCCCCGACGGTGGCCCCCGGCGGATTCCAGGATGCGCGCGCTACGGTGGCGCCATGAAGACTCCGCGTCATGCCCCGCCCGTCGTCCGCGACGGCAAGACCCTGCTCCCCGCCCACGCCGTCTCCACGGCCCCGGTCACCGCATTCGGTCTGATCGGCGGCTACCTGACCGCCCGTGAGACCGGCATCCGGCCGCTCGGCGGTGTCGTGCTGGCCGCCGCCGGCCTGTATGCCGGCCGGACGTGGTTGGCCACGCGGGGGCCGGCCGTCGCCGGGGGCCTGGCCGCCCTGTACCTCGGCGGCTTCGGCGCCTCCCACCCGCTGGCCAAGAAGATCGGTGCGTGGCCGGCGGTGCTCTCCGTGGCCGCGGTGTCCGCCGGGGCCGCCTGGGCCGCCGTCGACCGGTCCGAGGCCGGCCGCTGAACGAGCCCGCGCCGGCCGAGGACGGCGCCGCGCCCCGCGAGGTCGGCGTCGGGCCGTGGCTCGGCCCGTGGCCGGAGGACCCGCGCTACGACCCGGAGCTGCTCGCGCACGGCGACCGCCGCAACGTGCTCGACCACTACCGCTACTGGAGCCTCGAGGCGATCGTCGCGGACCTCGACGCGCGGCGCCACCCGTTCCACGTGGCCATCGAGAACTGGCAGCACGACCTGAACATCGGCACCGTCGTGCGCACCGCCAACGCGTTCAACGCCGCCGGGGTGCACATCATCGGGCGGCGCCGCTGGAACCGGCGCGGCGCCATGGTCACCGACCGCTACCTGCACGTGCGCCACCACGAGACGGTGGCGGCGTTCACGGAGTGGGCGGCGGGGGAGGGGCTGCCCGTGCTCGGCGTGGACCTGTTCCCCGAGTCGGTGCCGGTGGAGACCTTCGACTTCCCGCGTGCCTGCGTGCTCGTCTTCGGGCAGGAGGGGCCGGGGCTGTCGGCGGAGGTGCGCGCGGCGTCGAGCGCGGTGCTGTCCATCGCGCAGTACGGCTCCACCCGCTCGATCAACGCGGGCGTGGCCGCCGGCATCGCGATGCACGCGTGGATCCGGCAGCACGCGGCCGTCCCCTGAGTCCGGCGCGAGCCAGACGATTCCGCGCTGAAAGGAGCCTCTGGACCGCAGATTCGTCTGGCTCGTGGCGCAGGACGGCGCAGGACGGCGCAGAACGGCGCAGGGTGGCGTCGACGACGTGCGGCGTGACGGCGTCAGCCCGCGAAGGGGCGGGCCGGCAGGCCCGTCACCCCCGGGCGGACGGCGAACAGGGCCCCGGCCAGCGGGTCCTCGCCGCGCTCCAGGTTCTCCCAGGAGGTGGTGATGTAGAGGGTGCCGAGGTCGTCGCCGCCGAAGGTGCAGGCCGTGGTCTTCTGCACGGGCACCTCGACCACCTCGTCGAGCGTCCCCTCGGGCGTGTACCGGTGGATCTGCCCGTGGCTGATCACGGCCACCCAGATGCCGCCCTCGGCGTCCACGGTGAGTCCGTCCGGCTTGCCCTCGCCGTCGAGCACGTCCACGAGCACGCGCCGGTTCGTCAGGCCCTCCTCGCGGGAGTAGTCGAACACGGCCACCTGCCGCGTGGGGGTGTCGTTGTAGTAGGCCCGCGTGCCGTCCGGGCTCCACTCCAGGCCGTTGGACGTCGTCGCGCCGGTCAGCACGACGTCCACCTCGCCGGCGCCGCCGTCGGGTCCGGGGGCGAGCCGGTAGAGGTTCGCGGCGCCGGGGGTCTTGGCGTACGCCATGGTGCCGCAGTGGAACCGGCCGTCCGGGTCGCAGCCGCCCTCGTTCATCCGGATCCCGGCGTCCGCGCCCCACAGCTCGGGCAGCGTCGTCAGCTCGCCCTCGGGCGAGATCAGGGCGAAGCCCCGCTCCACCGCGACGACGGCGCCACCCCCCGCACGCGGGCGCAGCGCGGCGGCCACGTCCCCGACGTGCGTGCGGTCCACCGTGCCGTCGGCGCGCAGGGACAGGACGTCCCCGGCGAGCATGTCCACCCAGCGCAGGCCGCCGCCGGCGGTCACGCCCTCGGCGGCGCTGCCCCACGAGGCGGCCCAGACGGGGCCCTCGCCGTGGTAGGTGATGGGATCGGTGACCTGCTCGGCGCGCATGGCTGCTCCTTCGGTGGGCGGGACGGTCCTGGCCCCGACGCTAGCCGAGGCTCAGAACCACCCGCACGAGTCGGCGGTCCAGCGGTCGGCGAGGGTCGCGTCCAGGAACGCCCCCATCCGCGGCAGCGAGGCCACGTGGCCGCCCACGTGGGTCGGGGTGAGGAGCGGGTCAAAACGCACCCGTGCCCCTTCCGCGCACCAGCGGCGGCCCAGGTCGCGGCCGGTGCGGTACGGGATGACGTCGTCCGTGACGGAGTGCGCGATCATCACCGGCACGTCCGGACGGCGGCCCGGTGCGCCGATCCGCTGCTCGGCGAGGATCCCGGCCAGCTCGGCGTCGGAGCGGACGAGCTCAGGGAAGTCCTGCCCCGTGTGGGTCAGCGTGGCGGAGTCGAGGTGCGCGTAGGCGAGGCTGCCTGCCACGCAGGTCTCGGCCGCGCCGGCGAGGGCCGTCAGGCCGGTCTCGTTGAGGTGCGTGGCCGGGTCCACGTCGTACGCGGCGAGCTGCCCGGCCATCGCGTAGAGCAGGAAGGCCGCGTACAGGCCGCCGTCGATCCGGTCCGCGACCTGCACGAGGTCGGCCGGCGGGGCGCCCACGTAGGCGCCCTTGAGGTCCAGCTCCGGGGCGTAGTCGGACGCGAGCTCGGCGGCGGCCGCGGCCGCCCCGCCGCCCTGCGAGTAGCCCGCGAGCGCGACCGGCGCGGTCGAGGTGACGCCCGACCCCGAGACCTGGGCGGCCGCGCGCACCGCGTCGAGGACGGCGTGCGCCTGGGCCTCCCGGACCATGTAGGTGTGCGTGCCCGGGGTGCCCAGGCCCTCGTAGTCGGTGACCACCACGGCGTGGCCGCGGCTCAGCAGGGACGTGATCCCGACGCCTTCGTACTGCGCGCCGGTCGAGAGGGTGCGCGAGGGGGCGCAGCGGTCCGCCGCGCCCTGGGTGCCCACCGCGTAGCCGATCACGGGGCGCTCGCCGCCGCCCGTCCAGGGGGCGGTGGGGGTCAGCACGGTGCCGGTCACGGCGACGGGTCGGCCCTGGGCGTCCTGCGAGGCGTACATGATGCGCGTGGCGTGCGCGGGCACCTGCACCAGCCGCACGGGATCCAGATAGAAGGCGGCGGGCTCGCTGCGGATCAGGGCGCCGGGGGTCGCGGGCACGACGGCGGGCGGCAGGTAGAAGGGGTCGTCGACCGAGGCGGCCGCCAGGGCGTCCCGGGCCGCGTTCCAGCGGGCGTCCTCGGCCGTCGTGGCCGGCTGCGAGAGGTCCGCGACGGCGGAGCTCACCTCCGGCGCGTCCGGGGCCGGGGCGGACTCCTGGGCCAGGGCAGCGTGCGGCGCGCCGAACCCGGCGACGACGGCCACGGCGGCGGCCAGGGCGAGGGGGCGGGAGG
>NZ_JABFAZ010000035.1:41177-48558 GCF_017168505.1 Micrococcus sp. KRD077
GGCCATGGCGGTCTCCGGTCTCTCGGATGTGAATGTGACGCAGCTCACCCTAGGCCAGCGACGGGCCCGTGCCCAGGCCGGCGTCGCCGTCGGGCCCGGGGCCCTGGGGCGGGTCCGGCCGCGCGGATAGGATGAGCCCGAGGGCGGCGCGCCCGCCGCGCTCCCCCGCCTGCCCGAGTCGACGACGCCTAGGAGCTGCAGCATGCCCATCGCATCCCCGGAGAAGTACGCCGAGATGATCGACGCCGCCAAGAACGGCGCCTTCGCCTACCCGGCGATCAACGTCACCAGCTCCCAGACCCTGAACGCCGCCATCCGCGGCTTCGCCGAGGCCGGCTCGGACGGCATCATCCAGGTCTCCACCGGCGGCGCCGCCTACTTCTCCGGCTCCTCCGTGAAGGACATGGTCGCCGGCTCGCTGGCCTTCGCGGCGTTCGCGCGCGAGGTCGCCAAGAAGTACTCCGTGAACATCGCCCTGCACACGGACCACTGCCCCCAGGACAAGCTCGAGGGCTTCGTCCTGCCCCTGCTGGACGCCTCCGAGGCCGAGGTGAAGGCCGGGCGCGACCCGATCTTCAACTCCCACATGTGGGACGGCTCCGCCGAGACCCTCGAGGAGAACCTGCGGATCGGCCGCGAGCTGCTCGCCCGCACCCACGCCAACAAGCAGATCCTCGAGGTGGAGATCGGCGTCGTGGGCGGCGAGGAGGACGGCGTGGCCCACGAGATCAACGAGAAGCTCTACACCACCGTGGCGGACGGCATCGCCACGGTGGAGGCCCTCGGCCTCGGCGAGCACGGTCGCTACCTCACCGCGCTGACCTTCGGCAACGTGCACGGCGTCTACAAGCCGGGCAACGTGAAGCTGCGCCCGGAGATCCTGCAGGAGATCCAGCAGGCCGTGGGCGAGAAGTTCGGCAAGGAGCGCCCGTTCGACCTCGTGTTCCACGGCGGCTCCGGCTCCGCCGCCCAGGAGATCGCCGACTCGGTGGAGTACGGCGTCGTGAAGATGAACGTGGACACGGACACCCAGTACGCGTTCACCCGCCCGGTGGCCGGGCACATGTTCGAGAACTACGACGGCGTCCTGAAGGTCGACGGCGAGGTCGGCGACAAGAAGCAGTACGACCCCCGCGTGTGGGGCGCCAAGGCCGAGGAGGCCATGGCCGCCCGCGTGGTCCAGGCCTGCACCGAGCTGAACTCGGCCGGCAAGAGCATCGGCTGACCCCGCCGTCCGCCGCGCCGGCCCGCACCCTCGCGTGAGGGTGCGGGCCGGCGTCGTCCTCAGCCCTCCCGCTCCTCCTGGGCCTGGAGGAACTCGAAGACCTCACGCTCGTCCACACCGGGGAAGGTCTGCGTGGGCATGGCCGCCAGCAGATGCGCGTGCATGCGGGCCGCGGGCCACACGTGCCCGCCCCACGCGGCCTCGAGCTCGGGGTCGGGGCGGCGGCAGCAGCGCGGATCGGGGCACGTGGAGGTGACCCGGTGGCGGGTGTCCGCGCCGCGGAAGTACCGGGCATGCTCGAACGGGGTGCCCACGGAGAGGGCGAACAGCCCGTCGGGGCCGTTCTCGATCATCGAGGTGCACCAGAACGTCCCGTTGGGCGAGTCCGTGTACTGCGTGTGGGCGCGGAACCGGTCGTTGCGGGAGAAGGCCTGCCGTGCGCCCCACTTCCGGCACGCCTGCTGGCCCTCGATCGCACCGGTGTGGTCGGCGGGGAACACGATCCCGTCGTTCTCGTAGGCCTTGTGGATCACCCCGGTCTCGTGGACCTTCTGGAAGTGGCAGCGGATGCCCAGGTCCACGGTGGCCAGGTTGGTGAACCGGTGCGCGGCGGCCTCGTAGGAGACGCCGAACGCGTCCTTCAGGTCGTCCACGGACAGGTCCCGGCGCTTCTGGGCGGCCCGCAGCAGCGACGACGCCGCCCGCTGCGGCATGAGCAGCGCGCCCGCCAGGTAGTTCACCGCCACACGCTGGGCGAGGAAGTCCTCGTAGTCCCGCGGCTCGCCGTGGCCCAGGACGGCGGCGGCGAGGGCCTGGAGCACCACGGTGCGGCGGTCGTGGTCCGAGGAGCGGGAGCCGCTGATGTGGATGCGCCCGTGCTTGAGGTCCGTGACGGAGCGCGTGGAGTGCGGCAGGTCCGGGACGAAGCGCAGGGTGAAGCCGAGGTGCTCGGCCAGCTCCGAGACCGCGTGCAGGCCCAGCGGCCCGCCCGTGTGGCCGATCGCGTCGAGCAGCCGATGCGCCTCGGCCTCGAGGTCGGGGTAGTGATTGTCCACCGCGCGCATCCGGGCGCGCAGCTGGGCGTTGGCGCGGCGCGCCTCCTCGGGGGTGGCGGCCTGCTCCTCCAGGCGACGGCGCAGCTCGGCCTCCAGCCCCGCGATCACCTCGAGGACCTCGGTGGGGGTGCGGGGCCCGATGCGCAGCGGGGGCAGGCCGAGGGAGGCGTAGTGCTCCGAGCGCGCGAACCGTTCGACCTCGATCTCCAGTTCGGCCCGCCGGGTGGGGGCCCGGCCGGTGAGCAGGTCCTCGACCGGCACGCCCAGGACCTCGGCGATCCGCTGGACCAGCGAGAGCCGCGGCTCGCGGCGGGCGTTCTCCACGAGGGACAGGTGCGAGCCGCTCACTCCCGTGTGCTCCGCGAGCTGGTCCAGGGTGAGGCCGGCCTGCTTGCGCAGGTGCCGGACGCGGCGGCCCAGCGCGACGGCGTCCACGGTCGCGCTGTCCTCGGGAAGCGGGCGGGTCATCATGCGCGGAACTGTAGACGGAACCGGGTAGGAGATCACGTGTTTCGGAAAGAAAGTCACATTCTTGACAAGCGGGGGGCCGTTGCCGTGATCCAGACCACACCGGGGCGCAAGGACTGTCACGTTCTGACCCAGTGGCAGGAACGGCCGGAGTTTCCACCGATTTTGTGCTCCAGAGGGCCTTGCCCGGGGCCAAGGTGGATGTCAACGGCAGCGACGGACACGTCGCACCGAACCCTTCACGAACCGGACCGATCCTCAGGAGGACGTCATGACCACCCAGCCCCACCACTCCACTCCCGCCTCCGCCGAACAGCTCCAGCACGACTGGGACAACAACCCCCGCTGGGCCGGCGTCGAGCGCAGCTTCACCGCCGAGGACGTCGTCCGTCTCCGCGGCCGCATCCAGGAGGAGCACACGCTGGCCCGCCGCGGCGCCGAGAAGCTGTGGACCCAGCTGAAGGACGAGAACGCCCGCGGTGAGTTCACCAACGCCCTCGGCGCCCTCACCGGCAACCAGGCCGTCCAGCAGGTCAAGGCCGGGCTGCGCGCCATCTACCTCTCCGGCTGGCAGGTCGCCGCGGATGCCAACCTCTCCGGCCACACGTACCCGGACCAGTCCCTGTACCCGGCCAACTCCGTGCCGCAGGTGGTGCGCCGCATCAACAACGCCCTGCTGCGCGCGGACCAGATCGAGCACGCCGAGGGCGTCAGCAGCGTCGAGGACTGGCTCGTGCCGATCGTGGCCGACGCCGAGGCCGGCTTCGGCGGCCCGCTCAACGCCTACGAGCTCATGAAGTCGATGATCACCGCCGGCGCCTCCGGCGTGCACTGGGAGGACCAGCTGGCCTCCGAGAAGAAGTGCGGGCACCTCGGCGGCAAGGTGCTCATCCCCACCGGCCAGCACATCCGCACGCTCAACGCCGCCCGCCTGGCCGCCGACGTCGCCGACGTGCCCAGCGTGATCATCGCCCGCACCGACGCCGAGGCGGCCACCCTGATCACCTCGGACGTGGACGAGCGCGACGCCGAGTTCATCACCGGTGAGCGCACCGCGGAGGGCTTCTACAAGGTCCGCAACGGCGTCGAGCCCTGCATCGCCCGCGCCAAGGCCTACGCCCCGCACGCGGACCTGATCTGGATGGAGACCGGCACGCCGGACCTCGAGCTGGCCCGGAAGTTCGCCGAGGCCGTCAAGGCCGAGTTCCCGGACCAGATGCTGGCCTACAACTGCTCGCCGTCCTTCAACTGGAAGAAGAACCTCGACGACGACACCATCGCCAAGTTCCAGCGCGAGCTGGGCGCCATGGGCTACACCTTCCAGTTCATCACGCTGGCCGGCTTCCACGCCCTGAACCACTCGATGTTCGACCTGGCCAAGGGATACAACGAGCGCCAGATGTCCGCGTACGTCGAGCTGCAGGAGCGCGAGTTCGCCGACGAGGCCCGCGGCTACACCGCGACCAAGCACCAGCGCGAGGTCGGCACCGGCTACTTCGACGCCGTGTCCACCGCCATCAACCCGGACAGCTCCACGGTGGCCCTGGCGGGCTCCACGGAGTCCGGCCAGTTCCACTGATCCGCTCAGCCGAGACCGCGAGGAGGCAGTCCCATGAGCCCGCAGACCACGACCCCCACCCTGCACGAGATCCATGCCGACGACGCTCGGGAGCACACGCCCCTGCCGCATGACGTGAGCACCCAGGCCATCCCCGTCGTCATCCCCGAGGGCGCCGCCCCCGTGGTGACCGTCCACGGGCCGGTCGACGGGCGGCAGGCCGAGATCCTCACGGACGAGGCGCTGGCGTTCCTCGGCCGCCTGCACCGGCTGGCCGAGGACCGCCGCCGGCGGCTGCTCGAGGAGCGGGAGTACACCCGGCGCCGCATCACCGACGGATGGAACCCGCACTACCTGCGGTCCACCCGCCGGGTCCGCGAGGACGACTCCTGGCGTGTGGCGCCGCTGGCCCCCGGCCTGCAGGACCGCCGCGTGGAGATCACCGGCCCCGTGGATCGGAAGATGACGATCAACGCCCTCAACTCGGGCGCCTCGGGCTGGCTCGCCGACTTCGAGGACTCCTCGACGCCGTCCTGGGACCGGATGCTGGACGGGCAGGTCAACCTGTTCGACGCGATCCGCGACCAGATCGACTTCACCTCCCCCGAGGGCAAGGAGTACCGGCTGCGCGAGCGCGAGCTCACGGACCGGCCGACCATCATCGTCCGCCCGCGCGGCTGGCACCTCATCGAGGACCACATCCGTGTGGACGGCGAGCCGATGGCCGGCGCCCTCGTGGACTTCGGCCTGTACTTCTTCCACAACGCCGACGAGCTGATCCGCCGCGGCCACGGCCCGTACTTCTACCTGCCCAAGCTCGAGTCCCATCTCGAGGCGCGGCTGTGGAACTGCGTGTTCGTGGCGGCGCAGGACGAGCTGGGCATCCCCCAGGGCACCATCCGGGCCACCGTGCTGATCGAGACGATCACCGCGGCGTTCCAGATGGAGGAGATCCTGTACCAGCTGCGCAACCACGCCGCGGGCCTCAACGCCGGCCGCTGGGACTACATCTTCTCCATCATCAAGAACTTCCGGGACCGCGGGGCCGAGTTCGTCCTCCCGGACCGCTCGGAGGTGACCATGACCCAGCCGATGATGCGGGCCTACACGGAGCAGCTGGTCCGGGCCTGCCACCGGCGCGGCGCCTCGGCGATCGGCGGCATGTCCGCCGTGATCCCGGACCGCCGGAACGAGGAGGCCAACGCCGCCGCGCTGGAGAAGGTGCGCGCGGACAAGGCCCGCGAGGCCGGCGACGGCTTCGACG
Organism: Micrococcus sp. KRD077; assembly: GCF_017168505.1. Taxonomy (NCBI): domain Bacteria; kingdom Bacillati; phylum Actinomycetota; class Actinomycetes; order Micrococcales; family Micrococcaceae; genus Micrococcus; species Micrococcus sp. KRD077. Next base: position 46,748 of record NZ_JABFAZ010000035.1, read on the forward strand.
GCTCGTGGGTGGCGCACCCGGACCTCGTGCCGGTCGCCCGGGAGGAGTTCGACGCCGTGCTCGGCGAGGCCCCGAACCAGATCCGCACCCGCCGTCGCGAGGACGTGGAGCCGGACGAGGCCGCCCTGCTCGACGTCGCCGCGACCACGGGCTCGGTGACCGAGGCCGGCGTGCGGATGAACATCGAGGTCGGGATCCGCTACATCGAGTCCTGGCTGCGGGGGAACGGCGCCGCCGCGATCCACGGACTCATGGAGGACGCCGCCACGGCGGAGATCTCCCGGTCCCAGATCTGGCAGTGGGCCCACAACGGCACCGGTGTGCAGCTGACCGAGGGCGGCGTGCGGACCGCCAACCGCGGCTGGATGGAGCAGCTGATCCGCGAGGAGCACGCTCGGATCCTCGCCGGCCCGCTGCCCGAGGGCCACCGGTTCGAGGACGCGGTGCGCGTGTTCTGCGAGTCGGCCCTGCCGCCGGAGTACCCGGCGTTCCTCACCCTGGGCGCGTACCGCCGGCACTTCGCCGGTCAGGACGACGCCGCGGCGAAGGCCTGATCCGCCGGGCCTCACGACGACGGCCGGTCACCTCACGAGGTGACCGGCCGTCGTCGTGCCGGGTGTCAGTCCCCGGACGTGGAGGGGGACGGCGAGGCCGAGGCCGACTTCGTCGGTGACGGGCTGGCCGACGCCGAGGCGGACGCCTCCGCGGCCCGCTGGGATTCGGCGGCCTCCCGCGCGGCGCCCTGGAACGGCCGCGGCGGCTGGCCGGGGGCCACGGGGCCGGGGGCGCCCTCGGGGCGGTCGATCGTGGACTGGTTGTTCAGCAGCTCGTCGGGCACGCGGCCGGTGGGGATCTCCCGGGCCTGGGCCAGGGTCTCCTCGTCCATCTGCGCGTTCAGGAAGAACGGCGAGCTGAGCTTGATGACCTCCTGGAAGTCCCCGGCGTCCTTCAGCACGGTGTCCGCGAGGTGGTCGCGGGTCTCGGTGACGAGGGTGGTGCTCTGCGCGACCGGCGAGTTCTTCACCTGGGTGAGGCCGCCGTTGGCGTCACCGAAGCCCTCCATCGAGCCCATGGTCACGGAGACCATCTCGCTGCCGTCCTCGGAGCAGGCCCACGCGGTGCGCTGGGGCAGCAGGGGGGCGCCGTCCTGGCCGCCGACCATGCCGGGGCGCAGCAGGGCGAGCAGCCCCTTGCCGGTCTTCGGGTCGAACGTGTACTCGTCCGCCACGGCGGCGGGCTCCTCCTGGCACCACTCCAGGCGGGAGCCGTCGAGGTTGTGCTGGTAGTGGACCTGCGCCAGGGGCATGCCGGGGCTGTACTCGAAGTAGCCGTTGTAGACGCAGGTGAGGAACTCGTGGGTCTCGTCCTGCGAGGCGAACAGCTGCACGATCTCGATGTTCGAGCTGTCCGGGATGTGCGTGGCGACGGCGTCCAGGGTGCGCTGGTCCAGGACGTCGCGCGTGCAGTCCATCACGGAGACGGTGTCGTTGCGGACCGCCGCCGTGTTCTTCCAGGCCTCGGTGGCGGCGCCGTCCTTGATGCCCGGGCCGACGGTCTCGAACGCCTGACGCGGCTCGGCGCGCGGGGTGCCCTCGGCGGACTCCGACGCGAGGGCCTCACGGACGCGGGACGCCGCGGCGGACGCGGGGTCGGTGGGGCTCTCCGTGGCCGAGCCGGCTGCGGCCGAGGCCGCCGATCCGCTGGGTGCCGCGGCGGTCGACGAGGCGGGCTCACCGGACTGGCCGGCCGAGCCGCAGCCGGCCAGGGCGAGGGCGAGGGCGGCGACGCCGACGGCCAGCGGGGCACGGCGG
>NZ_JABFAZ010000036.1:0-1982 GCF_017168505.1 Micrococcus sp. KRD077
CCGCACATCTGACCCCCCGCCCCCGCTTTCGTTCGGGAAACGGCGGCTTCCCCACCGTTTTCGTTCGGGAAACGGCGGCTTCCCCAGCACTTTCGTTCGGGAAACGGCGGCTTCCCCAGCGCTTTCGTTCGGGAAACGGGCGCCGGGGCGACGCGCGGACGGGAAGCGCGACGACGGCCCGTCGTCGTGGTGATCGTCCCGTTTCGGCCACGAAAGGGGCCTAGGAACCTCCCGTTTCGTCAACGAAAGTCCCTCGGGGGCCGCCGTTTCCCGAACGAAAGTGGCCCGGGGGCCGCCGTTTCCCGAACGAAAGTGCTGCACCGCCTCAGCGGGAGCGGAGGGACTCCACCCAGGCGCGGCCGGAGCGATACGCGGCGTCGGTGAACTCGGCCGGCACCCTCGTGGGCACGGGCTCGGCCTGCGCGTACGAGCCCAGGAACCGCAGGTCGGGGTACTCCCGGTACAGGGCCGCGAGCGCATCACCCACGCGGGCCTCCGCCAGGTGCCCCTCGAGGTCGAGGGAGAAGAAGTACCGCCCGATGCCCTCGCCGGTCGGCCGGGACTCGATGCGGGAGAGGTTCACCCCGCGCGTGGTGAACTCGGCCAGGATCTGCCCGAGGGCGCCGGGCCGGTCCTCCGGCAGCGGCACCACCAGCGTGGTCTTGTCCGCTCCCGTGGGCGCGGGCAGGGCCGTCGGCCGGGAGAGCAGCACGAAGCGCGTCACGGCGCCCGGCACGTCCTCGATCCGCTCGGCGAGCACCGGCAACCCGGTCTGCTCGGCCACGAGCGGGGCGCACACGGCGGCGTCGAAGTCGCCCTGGGCCACGAGGCCGGCCCCGGCCGCCGTCGACGGGGCGGGCGTGAAATCCACACCCGGCAGCGCCGTCTCGGCCCAGCCGCGCACCTGCGCCCAGGCGTGGGGGTGCGTGGTCACGCGCCGCACGTCCTCCATCGCGACGCCGGGCCGGCCCACGAGCACGAAGCTGATGGGCACGTGCACCTCCGCGAGGATCTGCAGCGTCTCCCCGAGGGCGATCTCGTCCACGGTGGCGGAGACGCCGCCCTCCACCGAGTTCTCGATGGGGACGACGGCGCGGTCCACCTCCCCCCTGCGCAGCGCCGCCACGGCGCTCAGCACGGAGCCCGCAGACACGAACTCGGCCTCGGCCGGGTCCGCCACCTTGCGCAGGGCGGCCTCGGTGAAGGTGCCGGCCGGGCCGAGGAAGGCGTAGCGCAGGCGCGACGGCGTCGCGTCAGCGGAGCCCGTCCCCGTCACTTGACGGTGGGCTCGGCGTCGCCGTCGGCCTCCATCGGCTTGCCGGCCTCGAGCCACGCGCCGGAGCCGCCGGCCACGTTGATGGCCGAGTAGCCGCGGCCGGTCATGAACTCGGCGGCGCGGGCGGAGCGGCCGCCGGTGCGGCAGATCAGGTAGTAGTCCGTGTCCGGGTCCAGCTCCTCGAGCCGGTCCGGCAGCTGGCCCAGCGGGATGTGCTGGGCGCCGGCGGCGCGGCCCAGGGCCCACTCGTCGTCCTCGCGGACGTCCAGGATGGTTGCATCGGCGGGGATCTCGTTCACATCGACGGTCTCGAAGGCGCTCATGGCTTCAGCGTAGCCACCCGCCCGGACGTCCCAGGAAGGCCCCGCCGTCCATGACCCGGGCCACGCCCGTTAGGCTCGGCCGCATGCAGACCTCCGACGCCGCACCCGCCGCCGACGACGACGACCGCACCCCCTCTGCCCCCGGCCCAGCCCGGCTCCTGGACCGCTCGGCCGTGCGCCTGCGGGAGGACCTCGCCGCCGGGGAGCTGAGCGCCCGGGAGGTCACGGAGGCCGCCCTCGCCGCGGCCCAGGCCCACGCGGACCTCGGCGCGTTCGCCCTCCTCGACGCCGAGGGGGCCCGGACCCGTGCGGCCGAGCTGGACGCGGCCCACCCGCGCGTCGCGCCCCGGGCCGTGCCCGGTCCGCACCTGTCTCTTATACAC
>NZ_JABFAZ010000036.1:2082-8216 GCF_017168505.1 Micrococcus sp. KRD077
GCGCGGCCGGTCCGGGTCGGGAGCATCGGGGCGATCAACTCCCATTGGGCGTCGGAGAGCATCTGGAACCGGGACATGTCCCCAGGGTCTCAGCTGACTCGTGCATCTATTCTCAGACACGCCCTAGCCGTAGGCGGGGACGGTGTTCGCGTCCTGGCCGTAGCCGTACGGCTGCCCGTAGGCGGGGCGGGTCTGCTCCTCCTGCTCGGCGTACGAGGGGGCCTGGTCCCAGGCGGCGCGGTCGGCGTCGCCGGGCCAGCCGGCGGCGGAGGAGCCGGTGCCGGAGGAGCCCGCACCGGCCTCGGACCCGTACCAACTCGGCCGGGCGGCCTCACGGCGCGGGTCGTGGGAGGCGTGGGGGTCGGTCATGACGGTCCTTCCGGTTCGGGGCGTCGCGGTCCGGTGCCGAGTCTAGGCGGTGCCCCCCGGACCCGGCCCGGCCCCGCGCCCCTGCTCCCCGGCCGGCCTCACCCGGGCCGGCCCACCGCCTTGAGGTACCCGGAGAACCCGCCGGGGGTCCGCCCCTCCAGGCGGGACGAGGTGAGCACGCGGGTGGTGTCGGTGGCGATCACGCGCACCCGGCGGCCGTCACCGCCGTCGCGCTCCCCCGCCAGGGCCCGCACGGCCTCGGCCAGGCCGACGTCCTCGTGCTCGGCCACCGGCGGGAACCCGCCCACGGCCTCGTACAGCGACCACGGCAGTCCCAGGTTGGCCCCGTGCACGTGCGGGTGCCCCTCCTCGTGCCGGTAGCCGCGGAGCCAGGCCTGCCGCAGCGGACCCTGGTGCACGTCCACCGTGCCCAGCACGAGCACCTCGTCGTGGCCGGCGGCCACGGTCTGCGCCAGCAGCCAGTCGGCGGGGACGCGGCTGTCCGCGTCGGTGGAGGCGAGCCAGAGGCGCTCGGCGGGCACGTCGGGGAACAGCGCGCGGGCCCGGCGGGCGCCCTCGAGGCGGGCCCGCCCGACGCCGGCCTGCCCGGCGGTCGGCTCCCCCAGTTCGAGGACGTGGATGCGCGGGTCGGCGGCGCGGGCCTCGAGGGCGGCGGCCACCGTGGCGTCGTCGCAGCGGTCCGCGGCGACCACGACCGCGGCCGTGCCCTGCGCGTGGTGCTCCTCCCAGCGGTCCAGGGCGGCGGTGAGGGCCGCGAGCGCGGCCGGCAGCCGCTCCTGCTCGTCCTTGGCGGGCACCACGACGACGGCGTGGGTCGCGGCGGCGGCCCGCACGTGGAGGCTGAGCCGGAAGTCGTCCTCCACGAGCTCGGTGCGCAGCCGCCAGCGCGGGTCGGCGGCGACGCGCGCGTGCACGGCGTCCCCGTCCAGCGGCCAGCCCTCGATGGGGTGGCGCCAGTGGCACAGCAGCAGCTCGCCGCCGGGGGCGAGCGCGGCGTCGGCATCGTCGATCAGCGCGTCGAGCTCCTCGGGCTGCAGGAAGTAGCCGATCTCAGAGGCGATCACGAGGTCCGCGCCGGCGACGTCGGCCGGCCAGTCCGCGGGCAGCACGGCGCGGCGCACCTCGGCGTGCGGCGCGCCGGACAGCCGGGCGGCGGCGCGCTCGACGGCGGTGGGGGACGCCTCGAGGCCGACCACGCGGTCCGCGCGCGCGGCCACGTCCGCGGTGAGCACGCCGATGGACGCGCCCGCCTCCACCACGGTCCCGTAGCGGGGCCGGGGCAGGGCGGCGAGGGTGAGCGCCCGCTTGCGGGCCTCGTACGACGAGCTGAGGTAGCGCCACGGGTCCTCCTGGGCCCGGTAGAGCCGGTCGAAGACGGCGGCGGCCCGGTGGGCGTCGGCGTCGTCGGGGCCGGAGACGCGGTGGGCCTCGAACGGGCGCTCGTGGTGGGCGAGCACGGCGGGGCCGAGGATCGCCTCGTCACCGGGCGCGTCGGAGAGGGGCCGGACCTGGGAGGCGTGCGCGTCGAGGGCGGCACGGCGGGCGGCCCGGTCGTCGTCGGTGAGCGGCAGCCGTCGGTAGCGGCGGGCGGGCAGGTCGGCCGGGTCGGCCCAGTGCCAGAACCAGATGGGGAAGGCGTAGAGCGGCAGGTCGCACTCGCCCGCGACCGCGCCGACGGCGCGGCCCACGGCCTCGTGGTCCGCGTGGCCGTCGCCGGGGTCGTGGGAGGCGAGCACGGCGGGGCCGGGGTGGGCGTTGAGGGCCGCGACGACGGCGTCGCGCACGGCGTCCTCGTGCTCGGCCACGCCGGAGTCGGGCAGGGCCAGGGACGCCCACGTCAGCCGGTCCCGCGCCGGAGAGCCGGGGCCTGCGGAGGCGGGCAGGCCGGCGGCGAGGGCGTCGAGGGCGTGCTCCATCTCGTCCCGGCGCAGCCGGACCAGGTCCTCGGGCGTGTGCGTGGGCGAGTGCGGGTGGGAGGCCTCGCCGGCGGTGGCGACCAGCACGTGCACGCGCGCCCCGCCGCGCAGGGCGGAGCGGATCAGGCCGGTGGCGGCGAGGGTCTCGTCGTCCGGGTGCGCCACGGCCACGAGCAGCAGCGTCTCCGCGTCCCAGACGGGCAGACGCAGCTCCGGCAGCTCGCCGACGCCGCCCTCGGCCCAGGCCGCCTCGGACGTGCCGTCGTCGGTGTGGGAGAAGCTCACCACGTCCAGCCGCCGTCGGTCTCGCCGGTCAGGAGCGCGGCGCCCAGCCGGGCGTCGTCGCGGTGTCCGTGGTGCTGGCGCAGGTAGACCTGCAGGTCGGCGACGGCGCGGGCGTGCGCGGCGCTGCCGGTGAGCGGGCCGGGGCCGGTGGCCTGCCCGACGACGTCCATCACCTCGGTGCACAGCTGCGCCACGGTGCCGCGGATCCGGTCGGCCTCGACCAGGCCGCGGCCGTGGTCCAGGCGGCCGGCGTCCACGTCGTCGGCGGCACGGGCGAGCAGGGCGGCCATCGCGTGGAGCAGCCGGTCGACGCGGCCGAGCGCCGCCTGGCCGATCTGGTCCGGGCCCGGTCCGCGGCCCTCGGCCTCGGCGGCCGCGCGGGCGGCGGTGGCGTTCCGCAGGGTGCGGGCGATGCCGACGGCGCCGCCGAACCACACCGCCGCCACGCCGATGCCGCCCCACGCGAAGCCGGGCCGGCGCAGGTACCACTCGGCGCCGCCGACGGCGCTGCCGGGGACGGCGTCGAAGGCCAGGCCCACCGTGCGGATCGGGGCGAGGCCGAGCGCGGGCCAGGCCGAGTCGGTCTCGGCCACGCCGGGGTGGGACAGGTCCACGAGCACGGCGCGGCGGGTGCCGTCCGCCTCCCGGCCGGTCACGACGGCGGCCGCGCACCGGTCCGCGAGCGAGCACCACGGCTTCTCGCCGTCGAGCAGCCAGGCGGTGTCGGGGCCGTCCGGGGCGGGGCGCAGGGCCGGGGTGCGGCCGCCGGACTCGGAGGCGTAGACGCCGAGCAGCCCGGCCGGGGCGGGGACGCCGGCCTGGGACAGGATCGAGAGCGCGTCCAGATGGGGCTCGAGCACGCGGGCGGCCGAGAGGTCCTGCGCGGCGACGGAGGCGAGCAGCTCCCACTGCTCCCGGGTGCGCCCCGCGCCGGTCAGCGGCAGGTCGAGCGGGGCGGCGTCCTCGCCGGACGGGGCGCCGGACGCCGCACGGAGCAGCTCGACCATCGCATCGACGTCGCCGTCGCAGGCCGCGGCGGCCGCGAGGAGGGCCTGCTCGGCCGGGCGGTCCACGGCTCCACCCGGGACGAGACGGACGGGCTCGGGCTGGGCCATGGGTGGGGACCTCCTCGTCGACGGCGCCCGGGCCGGTGCGCCCCGGGGTCGAGGATTCACCGTAGTCAGCACGGGCACGGCGGGGAATGGCCGGTGCGCCGGGGGCGAAGCGGCCCGCTCTTTCTTGACATGTTCCAGAGAACCGGATGGGATCGACTGGCATGGAGACCACGACGCGGGACGAGGACGAGCGCACGCTGCTGCGCGGCGTCGGCCTGCGCGTGACCCGGCCCCGCCTGGCGGTGCTGACCGCCCTCGCCGACCACCCCCACGCGGACGCGTCCACCGTGCTGGCCGCCGTGCGTCGGGCCCTGCCCGGCACCTCGCACCAGGCCGTCTACGACTGCCTCCACGCGCTCACCGAGGCCGGGCTCGTGCGCTCCCTGCAGCCCGCCGGCTCCCCGGCCCGCTACGAGATCTGCACGGGCGACAACCACCACCACCTCGTGTGCCGCGGCTGCGGCACGGTCGTGGACGTGCCGTGCCGCACCGGCTCTGCCCCGTGCCTCGACGCCCCCGAGGGCCACGGCTTCGCGGTCGACGAGGCCGAGGTCTACTACTGGGGGCTGTGCGCCGGCTGCCGGGAGTGACCGCCGGCGTCGCCCCGGTGGGCCGCGCGTCTTCCCCCGTCCGCCCGCCCGTGCCAAGGTGTGGCACATGACGCCCCGGACGACGACGGCGCCCCCGCCTCCCTGCACGGCCTTCCGCTGGCGTACAAGGACCTGATCGACGTGCGCGGGATGCCCACGCGGTTCGGCTCCGCCCTGCTGGCCGACGCGCCGCCGGCCGCGCAGGACGACCCGCTCGCGCTCCGCCTGCGCGGGGCCGGCACCGTCACCCTCGGCAAGACGACCGTGCCCGAGTTCGGCCTGGACTCCTACTCGGAGAACCTCGTCACGGCGCCGGCCCGCAACCCCCTGGACCCCACCCGCACCGCGGGTGGCTCCTCGGGTGGGGCCGCGGCCGCCGTCGCCGCGGGGATCCTGCCGTTCGCCCCGGGCTCGGACGGGGGCGGGTCCATCCGCATCCCCGCCGCGGCGTGCGGGCTCGTGGGCCTCAAGCCCGGTCGCGGGGAGCTGCCGATGGACGAGCACGCGGACACGGTCCGCAACCTCACGGTGTCGGGCCCGCTGGCCCACACGGTCGAGGACGCCGCCCTGCTCTACGACGTGATGCTCACCCCCGAGGGCCTGCCCGGCCGGGTGCTGTCGGACCTGCGCCGCACCGTGGAGACCGCCCGGGCCGGGGACGCCGTCGACGTCCGCCGGATCGGCGTCACCACGGCCTCGCCGTTCGCCCCCGACCTGGAGATCTCCCTGGCCCGGCCCGCCGTCACCGCCCTGACGAAGGCCGCCGCCGCCCTGGACGCGGGCGGTCACGCGGTCGAGGACCTCTCCCCCTACTACGGCGAGGACTATCACCGGGACTTCCGCACGGTGTGGACCGCCGGGCTGCTCCGGGCGCCGCTGCCGGAGGACGCCGAGGCGCACGTGGGCGCGGTGGCCGCGCACTTCCTGCGCACGGCCCGGGCCGCAGGGCGCGCCGAGATCGACGACGCCGCCCACCGGCTCGAGGAGTGGTCACGCGGGGTGCGGGCGCAGTTCGCCGCCGTCGACGTGGTGATGACCCCGGTGCTGGCCACCGCGCCCCCGCCGGTCGGCCACTTCCTGGCGATGGAGCCCGAGGCCAACTACGAGGCGCAGTGCGCGTTCACGCCCTACACCTCGATGGTCAACGTGCTCGGCCTGCCCGCGGTCGCGGTGCCCGTGCTCCGGGACGAGCGGGGCCTGAACTGGTCCGTCCAGCTCATCGGCCGGCCCGGCACGTCTGCACCCCTGCTCGCCCTGGCCGCGCATCTCGAGCTGCTGCTGGCCGGCTGAGCCGGCCGGTCAGGTCGAGGTGTAGTCGCCCAGGGACATGCCGGCGATCACCAGGATCACGAGGAACACGACGGCGAGCAGCAGCAGGGCGAGGGACACGTAGTTCATCACGAGGCCGGCGATCGCCATGCCGCGGCCGTGGGGCTCGCGCTTGAGGCCGATGTGGCCGAGGATCACGCCCACGATCGGCGGGAGGAGGAACGTGAACCCGCCCACCACGGAGATGATGCCGAGGATCATGGATGCCACCGAGCGGCCGACGCCGTCGGTCTGGCCGGGCTGCAGTGGGGTCCCGTAGCCGTGGCCGGGCGTGCCCTGCCCGTAGGGCATGTCTGACAATCGTTTTGACCATGCGATCACAGCATTCAGGACCACAGCGGCCCTGTAGATGATCGCGTACTTGTCATACCGGGTCGCCAGGCCCCGCCACTGCTTCAGGTGCGCGTACTGGCGCTCGATGACGTTGCGGCCCTTGTAGGCGGCCGCGTCGAGGCTGACGGGGCGCCCGCCGCGGGCACCGCGCCGTCTGCGGTGGCCCTGCTGGTCGG
>NZ_JABFAZ010000037.1:0-5047 GCF_017168505.1 Micrococcus sp. KRD077
CCCCCGGCCCCGATCGGCCGGGGGCGGGCGTCTATCCTGGGCGGATGCGTCCCACCGCCTTCTCCCCCGCCGCCGGCTCGCCCGTCCTCGTCCTGCTCGAGACGGACGCGGACGGCGCCCCCGCCCCGCGGCTCGCGGACCCGGCCGTCCCGCACCTGAGCGTCACGGACCAGGGGGTCACGCGCGGCGACGGCATCTTCGAGACGGCGCTCGCCGTCGCCGACGGGCTCGGGACCCTGCGCATGCGCAAGCTCGGAGCCCACCTCGGCCGGCTGGCCGCGTCCGCCGCCGCCCTGCAGCTGGCCGCCCCCGAGGCGGCGGCGTGGGAGGCCGCCGTCGCGCTCGGCCTGCGGGCGTTCACCGAGGCCAACGACGTCGCGCCCGGGGACCGTCTCGCCGTGCGCCTGACCGTCACCCGCGGCCCGGACGCGGCTCCCGGCGCGGTGCCCACGCCCACCGCGTGGGCGCTGCTGAGCCCGGCCCCGGCGATCCAGGACGAGGAGCGGCAGCGGGGGCTGCGGGTGCTGCTGCTGGACCGCGGCATCGACTCGCAGGCCCCCGAGCGCTCCCCGTGGCTGCTCACCGGCGCGAAGACCCTCTCCTACGCCGTGAACATGGCCGCCCTGCGCTACGCCCGCGCGCACGGCGCCGACGACGTCGTCTTCACCAGCGCGGACGGCTACCTGCTCGAGGGCCCCACCTCCACGGTGCTGATCGTGCGCACCGGGGAGGACGGCGTCCGCCGCCTCCTCACCCCGCTGCGCCAGAAGGGCATCCTCGCCGGCACGTCGCAGGCCGTGATCTTCGCGGCCGCCCACGCGGACGGCTGGGAGCTCGGCTACGGCCCGCTCGTCCCGGCGGACCTCCAGGGCGCCGAGGGCGTCTGGCTCGTCTCCTCGGTGCGCGGCGTCCTGCCGGTGCGCGCCGTCGACGGCGTCGAGATCCCCGTGGACCACGAGCTCACCGGCATGCTGCAGGCCCATCTGGACGCCGACGGCGACCCCGGCCGGCACGTCAGCGGCGACCCGGTGCCCACCGCGGGCTAGGCTGGGGACCGGCCCGTCCGGCGTCGTCGGCCGCGGCCGCAACCGCACGTGAGATCCCCGACCACGGAAGGCGCACCATGAACACGCTCGCCCAGAAGGCCCTGTCCGCCGGCATCACGCTGGTCGGCGGCATCGTCGGCTCCCGCGTGGTGGCGGGCGGCTGGCGGCTCGTCACCGGCCACAGCGCCCCGAACGACGCGGCCGACGAGACGCTGCCCCTCATCGAGGCCCTGTCCTTCGCGTTCATCTCCGCGGGCGTCGCGGCGCTGCTGAAGGTCGCCGGCCAGCGCGGCGCCGGCGCCGCGATCCGCAAGGTGTCCGAGTCCACCGCGCACCGCGTGGACCACGAGGTCTGAGCCGCCCCGCCACCACCACGACGACGGCCGCCGCCCGGAGGGATCCGGACGGCGGCCGTCGTGCTATGCGGGGTGGTGTCAGCGGCGCCCGCGCGGCCGGGCGCCGGCGCGGCGCGGCCCGGGGTCCGCCGGGGGCTCGGCGCGACGGACGACGGCGGCCAGCTCGTCCCGGTGCAACAGCTCACGGCGGGCGTGCTTGGTGCGGTAGCCCGTACGGCCCACCAGGTGGGAGGCCACCGGGGCCGTGACCATCTGGGTGACCCACGCCAGCAACAGCACGGGCAGCCACACCCACGACCGCCACTCGATCGCCAGCCCGGCGAGCATGAGCAGCAGGCCGAGGACCTGCGGCTTGGCGGCGGCGTGCATGCGGGCCAGCAGGTCCGGGAGCACGAACAGGCCCACGCCGGCCACCAGGGAGAAGAAGGCACCGCTGACGAGCAGGAACGCGGCCAGCCAGTCCAGGAGCGTGGCGGTGTCGGTCATCGGCCCTCCTCCCCGCCCGGCACGTCCGTGGTGCCGGGCACGCGCGCCTGGTCCTCGAGCGAGTGGTCCGGGCGCCGGTCCTCCGCGAAGCGCGCCACCGTCACCGAGCCGACGAAGCCGACGGTGGCGGCCAGCACCACGAGGACCACGTGGTGGGTGTGGCGGTGCACGGCCATCTCCAGGACGAGCATCCCGGAGAACACCACGAGCAGCACGTCCGTGGCGACCGCCCGGTCCAGCAGCGAGGGGCCGCGCACGATCCGGTAGAGCGCACCGACGGCGCCGACCACGAGCAGCGCCCCGCCGGCCCACGTGGCCAGGTCCATGGGGTCCATCAGGCCTCCTCCTTCGGGGGGCGGGCGGCGGGGGGCGCCGAACTCGGGAAGCGGCGGACCAGCTCGAGGTCCTCACGCGTGCCGACGGCGCGGATGATGCCCGCCTCCACGTCGAGGGCCTTGGCGCGGAAGCCCGCCACGTCCTCGTCCGTGGTCGCGTCGAGCACGTGCAGGTACAGGACGGAGCGGACCCGGTCCACGTCCAGCACGATCGAGCCCGGCACCAGGGCCAGGGCGTGGCTGACGAGCGTGATGATGAGGTCGTCGTGGCTGCGCAGCGGGACGCCCACGATCGAGCCGCGGGCGCGGCGGCCACGCAGCAGCACCGTCCCGGCCACGTTGACTGAGGCGCGCACGACGTCGACGAGGAACCGCACCGTGAACACGAGGGACCACCAGGGGTTCAGACGGCCGCTGAACGGGATGCTCGGCATCGGGAAGAGCCCGATGATCAGCAGCGCGAAGGCGAGGCCGGTCAGGGCCACGTGCGGAGCGAAGTCCTGCCACAGGGCGCACCACACGGCCACCATCACGAGGATCAGCGGCCACTGGGCCACGATGCCCCGGATCCGGTCGGGGCGCACCACGCCGCGGCGGGCGGAGTCACTTCCGGGCATCGTGCACCTCCGTCGGGTCGACGCTGAGGGTGGCCGCGGCCCGCTCGGCCGCGGCGTCGTCGAGCACCGCCGCGATGTAGGGCGAGCGGTCGAGCATGTCCGTGGCGGCCTCGTCGGCCAGCGCGAACAGCGGACCGGCGGCCACCGTGAACACCAGCGTCAGGCCCACGAGCGCCGTGGTGGGCAGCACGAGGCCCGGCTCGAGCGGGCGGGGGCGCTCGCCACGGGCGACGGCCCGCTCGTAGGCGGCCACGAGCTGGGCGGGCGGGTGCTCCACGTCCTCGACGCGGCGCCAGAACGCGCGGGTCCACACGCGCACCACCACGAGCAGGGTCAGCAGGGACACGAGCAGGGACACGCCCACCAGCGTGTAGGCCAGGGGCGTGGCCTGCTCGACGCCGCCGCGCAGCAGGCCGACCTTGCCGAGGAAGCCGGAGAACGGCGGGATGCCGCCGAGGTTGAGCGCGGGCACGAGGAACAGGACGCTCACGAACGGGGAGACCTTCGCCAGGGACCCGAGGCGGTCGATGTTCGCGGTGCCGGCGCGGTTCTCGATCAGGCCCGTGACGAGGAAGAGCGCGGTCTGCACGGTGATGTGATGGGCCACGTAGTACACGGTGGCCGCCAGCCCCGCCTCCGTGGCCAGGCCCAGGCCGAAGATCATGTAGCCGATGTGGGAGACGAGGATGAAGGACAGGATGCGCTTGATGTCCGTCTGGGCCAGCGCGCCGAGGATGCCCACCACCATGGTCAGCGCGGCCACCACGAGCAGGAGCGCGTTGACGTGCTCCCCCGGGAAGAGCAGCGTCTCGGTGCGGATCATCGCGTACACGCCCACCTTGGTGAGCAGGCCCGCGAACACCGCGGTCACCGGGGCGGGCGCGGTGGGGTACGAGTCCGGCAGCCAGAAGGACAGCGGGAACACGGCCGCCTTGATGCCGAAGCCCACCAGGAGCAGCACGTGCAGGACCATCTGCACGTCGGTGGGCAGCTCGCCCAGCTTCACGGCCAGGTCCGCCATGTTCACGGTGCCGGTGGCCGCGTAGATCATCGCGATCGCGATCAGGAACACCACCGAGGAGAGCACGGAGACCACCACGTAGGTGACGCCCGCGCGGATGCGCTGGGCGGTGCCCCCCATGGTCAGCAGCACGTAGGAGGACGTCAGGAGGATCTCGAAGCCCACGTAGAGGTTGAACAGGTCGCCGGCGAGGAACGCGTTGGACACGCCCGCCACGAGGATCAGGAACGTGGGGTGGAAGATCGAGACCGGCCCACCCTCGTCCCGGTTGATCAGCCCCTGCGCCGAGGCGTACAGCAGCACCGCCAGGGTGATCAGCGCCGACACCACGAGCATGAGGGCCGAGAGCCGATCCACCACGAGGCTGATGCCCAGCGGGGCCGGCCAGCCGCCGAGGTGGACGGCCGCGACCCCGGTGTCCCAGACCGCGGCCAGCAGCAGCGCGTCCAGCACGAGGGTGAGCACGAGCGCGGAGACCGTGACGGTGATCTGCGCGCGGGGGCGGCGCACGAGCATGAAGGTCACGGCCGCGCCCAGCACGGGCAGCATGACGGCCAGCGGGGCCAGGTCGGTCAGGGGGAGGGTGCCGATGCTCACGGGCGCGGCCCCCCGTCGGCGCGGTGGGCACGGACGGCGGACGCCGGGCCGGGATGGGCGGGCGGCGTGGGTGAGGCGTGGCGCACGTGGGGTCGGGACTCCGTGGCGTGCTCGTAGTGGGCGTTGGGGTCCGCGGCGTCGTCCAGGAACTCGGAGGACTCCTCCACGAGCTCCGCGTCGTCCTCCGCGTCCCAGGCGGGCATCCGGGCGATCTTGACGTCCTCCGCGTCCACCTCGACCTCGTCCTCGCGGACGAGCAGCCACGAGCGGTAGATCATGGCGGTCAGGAACGCGACCACGGCGAAGCCGATCACGATCGCGGTGAGGATCAGCGCCTGCGGCAGCGTGTCCGCGTACTCGTGCGGGTCCCGTCCGCGCACGAACAGCGGGGCCAGGCCCGTGCCGCCCGAGGAGAGGAACAGCAGCATGATGGCGCCGTTGTTGATCAGCACGATGCCGAGCAGGATGCGCGTCAGGCTGCGCTCGAGCACCAGGTAGATCCCCCCGGCGAACATCACGCCCATCGCCAGGAGCAGGGCCAGGTCGACGGTCATCATCGGGCGGCCTCCGGGGCGTCGGGGGTGGACGG
>NZ_JABFAZ010000037.1:5147-15727 GCF_017168505.1 Micrococcus sp. KRD077
GGGGTGGACGGGGTGGGCATGCGCGGATGACGACGGCGGGCCGCGGCGCGCAGGCGGGCGCGGCGGGCCTCCTCGCCCCGGCGGTCCACCTCACCGCCGAGCGAGCGCAGCACGTCGATCACGAGCCCGACCACCACGAGGTACACGCCGATGTCGAACGCCGTGGCCGAGACCAGCTTGAGGGCGTCGCCGAACAGCGGCAGGTCGGTGAACTCCACCACATAGGACTGCAGGATCTGCCCGCCGAAGAAGAGCGGGGCGATCCCGGTGAGCGTGGCGATCGCCAGGCCCAGGCCGATCATGGGCCCGGCCGGGATCACGGAGGCCTCCTGCAGCTCGTACCGGCCGCCGGCGAGGAAGCGCAGCGTGAGGGCCAGGCCTGCGAGCAGGCCGCCGGCGAAGCCGCCGCCGGGGGTGTTGTGCCCGGCCAGCAGCAGGTAGACGGAGAGCAGCATCATGATCGGGAACATGAAGCGGGTGACGACCTCGAGGATGATCGAGCGCCGCTCGGGGGCCATCGTGTGGCCGGCCACGAGCCACTGGCCCTTGCGATCGTCCACAGCGAAGCTGCGCACGACGGACAGCTCGCGGGCCCCGAGCGAGGAGTCGGCGCCGAAGTCGCCGACGGAGCCGGGGGCGACGTCGTCGATGCTGCGGGTGCGCCCGTCGCGGTGCTGCAGGAAGATCAGGGAGGCCACGCCGGTGGCCGCGGCGGCCAGCACCGTGATCTCGCCCCACGTGTCCCACGCGCGGATGTCCACGAGGGTGACGTTCACGGCGTTCGTGCCGTAGCCGTCCGTGTAGGCGAGCTCCGGCATGGGCAGCGAGATCCGCTCCGCCGTGCGGGCGGCCAGCGCGGTGGCGGCGATCCACATCATGGTCAGCGCGAACCCGACGGCCACGGCCAGGCGGCCCAGCCGCCGCGAGCCGGTGCGGCGGTCGTACCAGTCCGGCGGCAGCACGCGCAGGCCCAGGATGAGGGTGACCAGGATGATGGTCTCCACGAGCACCTGGGTGATCGCGAGGTCCGGGGCGCCGCGCATCGCGAACAGGGCGGCGGCGCCGTAGCCGGTCACGGACACCAGCATGATCGCCTTGAAGCGGCGGCGGGCGCGGACGGCGAACACGGTGGCCACGGCGATCATCAGCACCACGACCAGCTGCGCCGGGGTCTGGAACCAGGCGACGTCCGCGGAGAGGAACGAGGTGGCCAGCGTGCGCTCGCTGCGCCCCACGGGGAAGAGCAGGAACGCGGCCGGCAGCAGGAACGCGGTGGCCAGGATGATGCCCAGGTAGCGGCGCAGGGAGCCGGTCTGGGTGCGCCCCGTGACCCAGATGGCGACCTCGTCGAGGGCGCCGGTGATCTTCCGGTACGTGCGCAGGGCGTCGACCGGGAACTCGACGCGGCGCTGGAACGCCTCGACTCCCGGCCGGCCGAGGGCGAGCAGCGCGCCGAGCACCCAGACCCCCGCGGAGAGGGCGAGGATGGGCGTCCAGCCGTGCCACAGGGCCAGGTAGGCCGGCGCCTCCTCCGGGTCCAGCGGCGGCAGGGAACCCGTGTGGGCGGTGATGATCCCCTCCACCGGGCCGGGCAGGAAGGCGAGCACCAGGCCGGCGAGCGCGAGCAGCGCGGCCGGGGCCAGCTCGAGGGTGGTGACGCGGGTGTGGAAGCGCGTGACGGGGACCGCGGCCCCCTCCTCGTCCCGCTTGGCGGCGAACGAGCCCCACAGGAACCGCCACGTGTAGGCGAAGGTGAGCACCGAGCCCACGGTCATGAGCACGAGCGGCGTCCAGCCCCACACGTCCGCGTGCGCCACGCCGTGGGCGGCCAGGCCCTCCAGGACGGACTCCTTGGCCACGAAGCCGAACAGCGGAGGCAGGCCGGCCATGGACAGGCCCGCCACCACGGCGACGGCGGCCAGGGCCGGGTGGCGGCGGCCGATCCCGGAGAGCTGGCGCAGATCGCGCGTGCCGGCCTCGTGGTCGATGATGCCGACCACCATGAACAGGGGGGCCTTGAACACCGCGTGGGCCAGGAGCATGGCGAGGCCGGCCATGGCGGCGTCGCGGGTGCCCAGCCCGTTGGCCACCATGAGGAAGCCGAGCTGGGAGACCGTGCCGTACGCGAGGACGAGCTTGATGTCTGTCTGCCGCAGGGCGCGCCAGCCGCCGAGCAGCAGGGTCCACAGACCCACGCCGATCACGAGGACCTGCCACATGGCGAGGCCGTGGAACTCCGGGGCCAGGCGGGCCACGAGGAAGACGCCGGCCTTCACCATGGCCGCCGCGTGCAGGTACGCGGACACGGGGGTCGGCGCGGCCATGGCGGCCGGCAGCCAGAAGTGGAAGGGGGCCTGGGCGGACTTCGTGAGGGCGCCGATCAGCACCAGGGCGACGGCGACCTCGAGCAGCCCGCGCAGCCCGGCGTCGGCCATGAGGGCGGGGGCGGCCTCAAGGACCCCGGAGATCCGCCAGGACCCGGCGAAGTGGGCCAGCATGATCAGGCCCGCGAGCATGGCCAGGCCGCCGAACGTGGTGACGATCAGGGCGGTGATGGCGGAGCGGCGGGCGAAGATGCGGTGGCCCGAGTAGCCGATCAGCAGGAAGGACAGGACAGACGTGATCTCCCAGAAGGTGTAGAGCACCATCAGGTCGTCCGTGGTGACGAGCCCGAACATCGCGCCGGCGAACGCCAGCAACTGCCCGCCGAACACCGCGTTGCGCGGCTCGTGCTCCCGGAAGTAGCGGGCGCAGTAGGCCAGGACCAGCGCGCCGACTCCCAGCACGATCAGGGACATGAACGCGGCCAGCACGTCCATGCGGAACGCGAGCTCGATCTCGAGGTACGGCACCCACGGCACGGCGCGGTCCAGGTGCGCCGCCGAGGCCGGGACCGGCCGGCCGGCGTCGAGCGCCTCCTGCAGCGCGAACACGTGCGGCAGCTGGGTGAGCAGCCAGACGAAGCCCGCCGCGGGGGCGGCGGCGAGCAGATAGAACCCCTGACGTCCCGTCCACCGGAAGATCACCGGGGCGGCGAGCGCGACGACGAAGAGCGCGGTCAGGATGACGAGCATGCGGTCCCTTCGTCAGGCACCGGCGGGGGTACGGTCCAGCCTAGCGGAGGGATGCGCCCCACCCGGAGTCAGCGGACCGATTCCGCGCTCCGCGTGATCGGCTCCGTGACCCGGGCGAACAGCAGCCCACCGGCCACGAGCACGACGGCGATCACGGGGATGACCACCCGGTTGTCCGGGTGCAGGGCGAGCGCGAGCGTCACGAGCGCGGGCGTGATGAACCCGACCGCGCGGCCCGTGGTGGCGTACAGCCCGAACACCTCGCCGACCGTCCGCGGCGTGGTGAGCCGGCCCAGGAACGCGCGCGAGGCCGACTGCACCGGGCCCACGAACAGGCACAGCGCCAGCCCGCCGACCCAGAACGCGAGGGTGCCCGAGGCGAAGAACAGCGCCCCGGCCACGAGGACCATGGCGGCCAGCGAACCGAGGATCACCCGGCGTGGGCCGACTGCGTCGTCGAGCCGCCCGCCCACGAAGGCGCCCAGGGCGGCCACCACGTTGGCCGCGATCGCGAACAGGACCACGTCCGAGGCCGCCAGCCCGTAGACCGTGGTGCCCAGGATGGCGCCGTAGACGAACACCGCGCCCACGCCGTCGCGGAACACCGCCGAGGCCACGAGGAACCACAGCGTGTTCCGGTCCTCGCGCCACATCCGGGCCAGCGTGGCCCCGAGCTCGCGGTAGGAGCCCAGCACCGACTCACGGCGCGGCCCGCCGTCCGCCGCCGGGGCGGGGGCCGGGTCCGGCACGGCCACCAGCACGGGGATCGCGAACACGAGGAACCACGCGGCGGCCACGAGCGCGACCACCCGGATGTTCAGCGCCGCGTCCTCCGTGACGCCGAACCAGTGCGCGTCCCCCGAGACGAAGCCCACGAACACGATCAGGAGCAGCAGGATGCCGCCGAGATAGCCCGCGCCCCAGCCGATGCCCGAGATCCGGCCGATCGTGGCCGGCGTCGAGATGTGCACGAGGATCGCGTTGACCTGCACCTCCGCGAACTCGAAGAACACCGTGCCCAGGGCGATCAGGGTGACGCCCAGCAGCAGGGAGGACTCCCGGGGCGTGACGAAGAAGCACGCCGCGGTGCACGCGATCACCGCCGCCGTCATCACCCCCAGCCAGAGGCGGCGCCGGCCCGCGCCGTCCGCCCGCCGCCCCAGCACGGGCGCGGTGACCGCGATGACGACGCCGGCCACCGCCATCGCCGTCGAGAGCCACGCCGTGCCCCGCTCGTCCGGCCCGAACGCGTCCGAGGCCAGGTAGGTGCCGAACACGAAGGTGACCATGACCGCGTTGAACGCGGCCGAACCCCAGTCCCACAGCGCCCACGCGGCCACCTGGCGACGCGGGGCGGCGGAAGCGACCGGCGGGAGCGCGACGTCGGTCATCGCTCGATGCGGGTGAGATGGAAGTCGCGGTGCGCCCGGGAGGCCGTGGGCCCGCGCTGACCCTGGTACCGGTTCTGGTTGGCCCCGGTGCCGTACGGCGACTGGGCCGCCGAGGAGAGCCGGAAGAAGCACAGCTGGCCGATCTTCATCCCCGGCCACAGCGTGATGGGCAGCGTGGCCACGTTGGACAGCTCGAGCGTGACGTGCCCGGAGAACCCGGGGTCGATGAACCCGGCGGTCGAGTGCGTCAGCAGGCCCAGCCGCCCCAACGAGGACTTGCCTTCGAGGCGAGCGGCGAGGTCGTCCGGCAGCGTGACCTGCTCATAGGTGGAGCCGAGCACGAACTCCCCCGGATGCAGGATGAACGCCTCGTCCGGGTCCACCTCCACCAGCCGGGTCAGCTCGTCCTGCTCCTGACGCGGGTCGATGTGCGCGTACCGGTGGTTGTCGAAGAGCCGGAAGAACCGGTCCAGGCGCACGTCCACGGACGCGGGCTGGACCATCGCCGGGTCGAGGGGGTCCAGGCCCACGCGGCCGGAGGCGAGCTCGGCGCGGATGTCGCGGTCGGAGAGCAGCACGGCTCAGTCCATTCGCACGACGACGGCCAGCGGGGTGCGCTCGCGGCCCTGGCCCAGCGGGTTGTCCGCGAAGGCGGCCTCGAGGGCGGCGGCCGACGCGGCCGTGTCCTTGCCGAGGGCGTTGCGGCCGATGTCGTTGGCGTCCATCACGACGGTGCCGGCGAAGGAGGCCTTCGCCCAGGCCGGGATGTCCGCCGCCCGGATCATCGCCGAGACCTCGGCGGCCACCCGGTCCGGCTCGGCCGGGGGCAGCTTGGCGGAGACGTTGGCCGGGAACGTGGAGTAGGTGGTGGGTCCGTCGATCGCGCGGACGTTGCCGCCCACCACGTTGTAGAACACACCGCGCTTGCCGGCGACCTTGCCGGCGGCGCCGGCGGCCGCGGAGAGCACGATGCGCGGCAGGCCGGCCTCCTGGATGGCCAGCTGCATGGTGGTGGGGTCGCCCAGGCCGATGCCCGCGGGCGTGCGGGTGACCAGGCGGGAGAGGGCGCGGGCGGCCACGGAGGGGCGGACCTCCCAGGTGTAGTAGGAGCGGCCCTGGGTGATGGCCACGATCTTCTCGGACACGGAGAAGTGCCACGGGGCGTCCTGCGGCATCGCGTCCGCGGGCAGGTCGCGGAAGAAGTCCTCAATCTCGCCGCGCAGGTAGGCCTGCAGGTCCGTGTCCCGGTCCACCAGGCCGGTCTGCACAGGGAAGCGGCGGTAGCGGCGGCCGTCCTCGGCGGAGACCAGGTCGAGCTCCTTGCCCGGGTTCGGCTCGTGGTCCGGTTTGGCCGGTGCCGGGGCGGTGGGGGCCTCGTCGACCGCGGTGGCGGGGCCGGCCGGGGCGGCGTCCGCGTCCACCGCGTCGCGCAGCCAGAGCTCGAGGTTGAGCAGGCGCCAGAAGCGCTCGGGGTCGTGCCGGCGCGGGTGGGCGAGGAAGTCCTCGAAGAGCGCGCGGACGGTGGGCGCGTCGGCGTACGGGCGGGCGGCGAACGAGTCGGAGGCGAACACCTCGCGGACCGGCTCGCGCAGGGCGAGCAGCAGGCCGGCCGCGGCGTCGTCGTCCGCGTGGCGGGCCGGCGGGAGGACGGCGTCCACCAGGCCGGCGAGCCGCCCGCGCGGCACGCCGCGATCGGCGGGGCGCTCGTCCGCGTGGGCGTCGACGAAGGCCGAGTTCAGCAGCGCCTCGACGGGCACGTCGGCGCGCTCGCGGGAGTCGGCCAGGCGGGCGGCGACGTCGCGGCGGGTCGCGGTCAGGGTGCGCGCGGCACCGCGCAGGCCGCGGGACGCGTCGGCGGCCGGAGGCGTCGGGACGGGGCGGCCGCACACGTGCGCGGTCGAGGCCAAGGGGCCGCCGTGGGCGCGGATCGCGGCGCGGACCGACTCGAGGTCGGCGACCGGGGACGGCGTCGCAGCGGGGGCCAGCGGCGCGGGCCGGGGACCGCCGACGAGGAAGGGGCGGTCCGCCTCCCCGAACGCGAGGTAGCGGTACACCGCCGCGTCGTCGGGGCGGGCGGGGACCTGGGCCGCGTCGGCCGTGGTGTCGCGCATGGGACGTCCTTCCGGGACAGGGGCTGCCGGACGCGTCCGGCCGCGGCCGGGCGCGGTTCGGACTCTACCAGCGGCCCCCGGCGCGCTTTCGTTCGGGAAACGGCGGCCCCTGGTGCGCTTTCGTTCGGGAAACGGCGGCCCCTGGTGCGCTTTCGTTCGGGAAACGGCGTGGCCGGCCGCTGGCGCGCGGGTGCGGCCCTGACCATCCGCGGCGAGTTCTCCATCGTGATCGCCGGGCCGGTGCTCACGCGGTACGCGGACGCGTTCGGTCGCTCGCGCGCCCGGGCGGCGACGCGGCGGGTGCGGGCCCGCGAGGTCGCCGCGGCGGACCCGGCGCACTGACGTACGGGTCCGCGGGGCTCGATGACGACGCGGGGCCGGTGCACCGGCCGGGCTGGTGTATGGTGGTGCCCGCGCCGCAGGCGGAAGCCGAGCGGTTGCGCGGGCGTAGCTCAATGGTAGAGCGCTTGCTTCCCAAGCAAGATACGCGGGTTCGATTCCCGTCGCCCGCTCCACACCACGACGACGGCCCCGGGCCCCTCACGCGAGGGACCCGGGGCCGTGTCGGTCCACGTCGCCCCGCCACGGCCGCACCGGGAACGCAAGACGTCGGAATACGGCCACATTCCGGCGTCATGGCGACCGCTGGCGTTCCAGGTCGACGTGCGGGGTCCCGCTCCCCTCAACGGCCCGCGCGGATCTCGCGCAGCCGGCGTTCCAGGTCGACCGGCAGGTCTGCGGCGAAGCGCGGGTCGAGGTCGGGGCCGACGTGCGCCAGTCGGTAGACGCCGTCGGCGCGGTCGAGAAACCCGTAGTCCACCAGTTCGCGACGCAGCGTGGCCACGTCCTCGTGGGCGGGGCGCAGCAGGTCGTTGACCTCGGCCTCCGCGTAGGCGCGGCCCGCTCTGAAGCGACGCAGCAGCTCGAGAAGGACGGCCACCCGCGGCTTGCGGCGCGCAGGGATGGAGCGCAGCCGGTCCCCGTCGAAGAAGCGGGCGAGCACGGTCGCGTGGTAGCGCTCGGCGGACTGCCACTCGTCGGCGAGGGCCGCCGCCGCGGCGGTGTACCGCTCACCGGTGACGGCCATGCGGGCGCGGATCAGGGTCTTGAGGTCGGACTGACGGGTCATGGTGCATCCTCGCCGGCGCGCTCCCGGCCATGCCGCGCCGCGGGTCGGGGACGACGTCCGTCGCGTGCGGGTGGGCCCGAGGATCCGCTCCCCTTCGCGCCGGGCTGCAGGGCCCTGCCGCGCGGGGCCGGGCCGCGTGGCGCGCTCGGCGGTGGGCGCCGCCGTCGTGATCCAGGCTAGCCGACGCCCGCGGCGTAGGATCGCGCCATGCCCCTGACCCCGCCGCGGACCGCCCCATCCCGCCCCGTGGAGGCCCGTCCGTGACCCAGGTGCTCTCCGGCTTCGCGGTCGTGTGGGTGATCATCCTCGTGGGCGTCCTGGTGGGGCGCACGGGGGTGCTCGGCGAGCACGGCCGCACCGTGCTCTCCCGTGCGGCGTTCTTCATCGGCAACCCGGCGCTGCTGTTCGTCACGCTCTCCCGCGCGGACGTGGGCGCCGTGCTGGGCCCCCAGCTGTGGGTGGCCACGCTGTCCGCGTTCACCGCGGCCGCACTGTACCTCGCGGTGACGGTCCCGCTGCTGAAGGGCAGGCCGGCCTCGGAGCGGATCATGTCCGCGCTCAGCGCCTCGCTCGTGAACTCGGCGAACCTCGGCATCCCCATCGCGGTCTACGTCCTCGGCGACGCCGCCCTGGCCGCCCCGGCGCTCATCTTCCAGCTGGCGATCTACACGCCTGTCTACGTCGCAGCGATGGACGCCGCCACGACCCGCGAGGCCCGACGGCGCACGGCGGCGGGCGGGCATCGTGCGGTGCGCCGCTCCCCCGGCCGCGCCGCGGCCGACCAGGTCCGTCAGACGGTCACCAACCCCCTGATCCTGGGCTCGGTGACCGGCCTGGTCTTCTCGCTCACCGGCTGGTCGTTGCCGGGCCCGCTCATGGAGTCCGTGGAGCTCATCGGCGGGCTGTCCATCCCGGCGATGCTCCTGGCGTTCGGCATGTCGCTGGTCGGCTCGCGGCCGCTCGAGCGCGCCGGCGGGCGTCGCGCGGACGTGCTGCTCGCCTCGGCGGTGAAGCTGGTGGTGCATCCGCTGCTGGCCTGGCTGCTCGCGCAGTTCGTGTTCGGCCTGGATGCACGGCACGTGTTCGTCGCCGTCGTCCTGGCCTCGCTGCCGACCGCACAGAACGTGTTCGTCACCGCCGTGCGCTACGACGCGGGGCTGCGCGTCTCGAAGGACACGATCCTGGTCACCACGATCGTCGCGATCCCGGCGATGATCGCCGTCGCCCTGCTGCTGGCCTGAGGCCGACGACGGCGGCGCCCGGCCCGGTGTCACGCGCCGGACGCCTCGCCGCGGTTCAGACGTCCCGGCGGATCAGCTCGTCCAGCCCCGTGGGCGAGAGCAGGTACGGGGCGACCTCGAGCACGGTGCGCGCCCCCGTCTCCCCCTGGGCCTTCAGACGCGCGGCGGCACGGCCGTAGGCGACCTGCGCGGCGGCGGTGAAGTCGGGGTTGGACTCCAGCTCCAGCACGAACTCGACAGCGCTGCGCGAGCCGCCGAGGTCGCCCGAGGTGACGACGTGGCCGCCGTGCGGCATGCCCTGGTGGTCGCGCTCGAACTCCTCCTCGGAGATGAAGTGCACGGTGGTCTCGTACGGGGCGAAGTAGTCGGGCATCGTGGTGATGGCCTCGGTGATGGCCGCGTGGTCGGCCTCGTCGGCCACCATGTAGCACTCACGCACGTGCGCGGAGGCGCCGGTGATCTCGGCGCCCCGTCCGGCGCGGGCCTCGGCGATCGCCTCCTCGCTGGGGATCGTGTACTGCACGCCGCGCCGGACGCCGGGGACCCGCCGGACGGCGTCGGAATGGCCCTGCGAGAGGCCCTTGCCCCAGAACGTGTTCTGCTGCGGCTGCGGGAACAGCGCCGCGCCCAGCACCCGGTTCACCGAGAACAGGCCCGGGTCCCAGCCGGTGGAGATCATCGCCACGTGCCCGCCCTCTCGGGCCGCGGCGTCCATCTCGGCGCGGTGCCGCGGGATGAGCTGGTGGTTGTCGTAGGTGTCCACGGTGGTGAAGTGCCGCGCGTAGCCGGCCGCCTGCTCGGGGATGTCCGTGGCGCTGCCGAGGCAGAGGAACAGCACGTCGATCTCCCCGGCGTGCTCGGCGGCTCGCTCCGCCGGGAGCACGGGCGTGTCCGTGTCCAGGCCGGTGCGGCGCGAGAAGATGCCCACCAGCTCCATGTCCGGCTGGAGCTTCACGAGCTTCTCCACACTGCGGCCGAGGTTCCCGTATCCGACGATGCCGGCGCGGATGGTCATGTGCGTCCTCCTGGTGGGGTCGTGGTCAGGTCGGTCCCGCCAGCCTAGGCCCGGCGCCGCGGGGCGCCGAGTCCGCCGGCCGGACCGCGCAGCAGGAGCACGACGACGGCGACCAGCCCCGCCAACGCCAGCACGCTGACCACGTAGATCGGCCAGGCCCACGGGCTGTGGTCGCCCCCGCCGACGCCGTAGGTGTCCGCGAGCGCCATGCCCGGCCCGAACGAGGCCATGAAGTAGGCCGGGGACGCGGCGACGAGCGAGGCGAGGCCCAGGGCGAGGACCGCCAGCGGGTCGACCTCCTCGCGACGCCACGTGAGGAACCACAGGACGGCGGCCACACCGAGCCCGGCCGCCAGGATCACGGCCGGAAGGACGAAGGGGACGCCGAGCTGGCCCGCCGCGCTCAGGTCCGCGTAGATCCTCCCGAGGCCGCGGTCGCCGGGCGCGGCGGCCAACGGGTTGAGGACGAACACCTGCAGGGCCGCGAGCGCCGCGGCGGCGGCGATGACGCCCGGGACCACCGCGCCCGCGGCGAGCCGCACCCACCCGGGCCGGTCGGGCAGAGCGAGGGGCGCAGGAGCCTCCACAGACGCTTTCGTTGACGAAACGGCGCCGGAGG
>NZ_JABFAZ010000037.1:15827-73469 GCF_017168505.1 Micrococcus sp. KRD077
GGACGGGAGGACGCGGCGGGGCGACGGGCGGCATGGGACATGCGGCCAGGCTAACCGCTCGCCTCCGCCGCGGGCACGAGCGCCTCCGGCGCCGTTTCGTCAACGAAAGCGTCTGTGGAGGCTCCTGCGCCCCCGCCGTCTCGTCGACGACAGCGGCGGGTGAGGTCAGCGCACGCCGGCGCCGGAGAGGGTCTTGGCCCAGGCCTCGATGGCGTCCCAGTCGCGGAAGTCGCCGTAGTGCTCGTTGCGGGAGAGCTTGAGCTTGAGCTTCTCCAGCCGGCCCAGGCGCTCCTCGACGAGCGCCCCGCGGAAGTACGCCACCTCGCGCGGGCCGTAGGACTCGAGCTTCTCCCGCACCGGCCGGGCCAGCTCGGGCGCGCCGCCCGAGGCCAGGATCACGAGCGGCAGGTCCGCCAGCTCGGCCCGACGGGTGTTGAGGAACGTCCGCGCGTCGGTGGCGAGCGAACCCGTGTAGACCGGGGCCGCGACGATCACCGCGTCCGCCGTGGCCAGCCACGCGGCGGCGCCCTCGACGTCCTCCACCACGGTCGGGACGGCCTGCGACGTGCGCAGCACCTCCGCGACACGCTCGGCGATCTCGCGCGTGGATCCGTGGGCGGACGAGGTGACGATGAGCGTGGTCATGGTGGGGCGCAGCCTTCGGGGTCGGGGGCGGACGACGCGCTCAGTGTATCCCGCGCAGATCCAGGTCCAGGCGGGTCTCGGAGCCCTCCGGGGCCCGGTCCGGGGTGTGCACCGTGACCGGGATGCCCCAGTCCTGCTGGTACAGGTGGCAGGCGGCGTGGTCGGGGATCGGCTGCCCCTTCTCCCCGTCGCATGCGGCGGCCCGGGCGGTGATGTGCAGGACGCCCTCCTCGACCTCGGGGTTCAGCCGCAGCGTCCGGTGCAGCCCCGTGGATGTGCCGGCGCCCTCGAGCAGCAGCTCCTCCGGGGAGGAGGAGATCTTCAGCTGCGTGGGGTCGCCCCAGCGGTCGTCCAGCTTCTGCCCCGTGGGCGCGGCGAAGTCGATCGTCAGGTCCAGGTCCCCGGCCACCACCGGGGTGCGGGGACGCTGCGTCTGCCGCGCGCCCTCGTCCACGGTGAGGAACTCCTCCGGCACCGCCAGCCGCGTGAGCCGGTGGGCGTTGGACTCGACCACCACGATCGCGGTGTCGTTCCCGTCCGCGTCGTGCTCCACGAGCACGTCCGAGGGCTCGAGCAGCCCGCGTGCCACCGTGCTCACCGTGGCCGGGACCGCCCGGCCCGCGGCGTCCTCGCCGGCCGGGGCGTACCGGCGGATCGCGCCGTTGTACGTGTCGGCGATCAGCACGGAGCCGTCCGGCAGGGCTGTGACGCCCAGCGCGTGCTGCAGGCGCGCGCGGTCCGCCTCCCCGTCCACGTGGCCGAAGTCGAACAGGCCCGCCCCGACGGCGGTCCCGACCTCGCGGCGCCCGTCCTCCCCGGTCCGCACCCAGCGCACCGCGGAGGTCTCCGAGTCCGCGACCCACAGCGTGCCGTCCGCGCCCACGGACAGCCCCGAGGGCTGCGCGAACCAGGCCCGTCCGGCGTCGCCGTCCAGCAGGCCCTCGAGCGCCGTGCCCGCGTGCACCGCGAGCGCGTCTGTGACGGGGTCGAAGTCGAAGAGCTGGTGCGTGCCGGCCATCGCGATCACCACACGCCCCAGGGCGGGGTGCCACACGACGTCCCACGGGGAGGACAGCGAGATCGCGGTCGGCTCCCCGGGCAGGTCCGCGAGGTCGACGGCGACGTCCTCCTCGTCCTCGACGGCGGCGGCCTCCTTGGCGCGCTCGGAGTCGATGAGCTTCTGCACGCCGTTGCCGGCGAGGGTGCTGACGTGCCCGTCCGACAGGCGCAGGCCCCGCAGCCGGTGGTTGACGGAGTCCGCCACGACCACGTCGTAGCCGACGCGCTCCGCGACGTCCTCGGGCAGCAGCGCCAGGCCCTGGGGCTCGTTGAACAGCGCCTCGTCCGGCCCGCCGTCCGCGTGGCCCTTCTCCCCGGGCGTGGGGAATGCGAGCTCGGCCTGGCCCGCGTCCGCCGTGGCGGGGTCCCCGCCGCCGAACGCGCGGAGCACCGTGGTCAGGTCCTCGGCGACCTCCAGGAGGCGGTGGTGGCCGGTGTCCGAGACGAGGAACGAGCCCGGGCGGGAGCCGCGGCCGCCGAGGGACACGGCCTTGCCGGGGAACGACAGGTCCCGGGCCACGGGCGCGGGCGGGACGTAGGGGCCGGAGCCGCGGTGCAGCGTGCCCTTGGCCTCGTGCTCGGCCACGAGCTCGCGCACGAGGCCGTAGAGCCCGGCCACGTGCCCCTCGCCGGACAGGTGCGCGGCGATGTAGCCCTCCGGGTCCACCACCACGAGGGTGGGCCACGCGCGCGCCGAGTACGCCTGCCACGTGGTCAGCTCGGGGTCGTCCAGCACGGGGTGCTCGATGGCGTAGCGCTCGACGGCGGCCGCGAGCGCGTCCGGGTCCGCCTCGTGCTCGAACTTGGGCGAGTGCACGCCCACCGTGACGAGCACGTCCGCGAACTCCTCCTCGAGCGGGTGCAGCTCGTCCAGGACGTGCAGGCAGTTGATGCAGCAGAACGTCCAGAAGTCGAGGAGGACGACCTTGCCGCGCAGGTCCTCGAGTGTCACCTGCTCGCCGCCGGTGTTCAGCCAGCCGCGGCCCACGAGCTCGGACGCGCGCACCCGGGTGGCCGCGCGCGGCACGGCGGCGGGGGCGTCAGCGGACGGGGCGGGGTTCGGGGTCTGCGGTGCGGTCATGCCCACCATCATGGCGCACGTCCCGGACGCGTCAGCCGTGAGCGGACGCCGGGGCGTCACAGGGGGAAAGACGACGCCGCCGGGCGGGTCCGGCTCAGTCGGCTGCCAGGGCGGCGGCCAGCATCTCCTCGGCGATGAGGGTGAACTCCTTGCGCCCGGCCTCGGGTCGGCCCACGAAGGAGACCATCACCACGGCGTCGGAGGTGACGGCGGTGAGCACCTGGGCCGTGAGCTGGGGCTCGGACTCCGAGGCCAGGGTCCGCTCCCACACGAGGGCGGACTGCGCGGGGGTGCCGTCGGACAGCGGCGCGTCGGAGACCTCGAGGCGGTAGTCGACGGTCGCGTCCCCCTCCTGCACGGTCATGGTCATCTCGCGGCAGTCGGCGCGCAGGGCGTTGACGGTCTGGATGTGCCGCTCGACGTCCTGGCGGCCCTGGCCCGTGAGCCGGGCGACCTCCACGGTGCCCGTGCCCGTGAAGGTGTCGGCGCCGACGTCCACGCGCGTGGCCTCGGCCCCGTCGAGGGCGATCGGCGAGAAGTCCAGGGCGGTCAGCGGCGCCTTGCACTGCGCCGGCTGCACGGTGGTCCGGTCCGCGTCCGCGCGCCGGTCCCGGGAGTCCTCGCGGGCCGCGTCGATCTCCTCTGCCGTGGCGGCCCGCTGCCGGACGAAGCCGAACGTGGCCGCACGCTCGGCCGCGGCCTCCGCCATGCGCTCGTCCTGACGGTCGCCCAGGCCGAGCCCCTCCGGGGCCGCCGACTCCGTGGGCGCCGCGGTGCCGGCGTCGTCGTGGACTCCGTCCGCGGGCGCGGACGCGGCGGCCGGATCGTTGTCCCCGGC
This sequence comes from Micrococcus sp. KRD077, assembly GCF_017168505.1. NCBI lineage: Bacteria > Bacillati > Actinomycetota > Actinomycetes > Micrococcales > Micrococcaceae > Micrococcus > Micrococcus sp. KRD077. The sequence continues at coordinate 19,451 of NZ_JABFAZ010000037.1, forward strand.
CGCGCAGCCCGTCAGGGCCAGCAGGCCGGCGGCGACGGCGGCCACGAGGCGTGGCCGACCACGCCGGGGCGCGGCCGGGCGAGCGAGGGGACGTACACGGTCAGCGGACATCACGGGCCTCCTCGGGGCCGGTGGAGGAGTCACGGGCCACGGGCTCGGCGTCGCTCGGGGCGTCGGTGACCGGGGTGCCGCGCATGTGGGCGTACATCTCGTTCCAACGGCGCAGCTCCGCGTCGCCGTCGCGGTCGGCCTGCCGGTCCAGCCGGTCCGCGTTCTTGCGGTCGCTGCGATACCAGAGCACGGCCACCATCACCGCCATCATCACGGTGGGGAACTCGCCGATGCCCCACATCACCGCGCCGCCGATGCGCTGGTCCTCCAGGGCGGTGGGGCCCCAGTCGCGGCCCATGTTGCCGAACCAGGACGCCTGCATCAGGCCGGTGGAGGTGGTCATGGCGACGCCGATGAAGGCGTGGAAGACCATCGTGGCCATCAGCAGCACGAGCCGCAGGGCGTACGGGGGCCGGCGCGGCAGCGGATCCGAGCCGATCATGACCAGGGCGAACAGGAACCCGGTCAGCAGGAAGTGGACGTTCATGAACTCGTGGCCCACGTGGGTCTGCAGCGAGAACCGGAAGAAGTCCGTGTAGTAGAACACCAGGATCGAGCCTGCGAAGTTGACCCCCGCCACGATCGGGTTCGTGATGAACCGACCCCACGGGGAGTGCACGATCCACAGGATCCACTCGCGGGGGCCGCGCGTCCCGTCCGTGCGGGCCGGCAGGGCCCGCAGCGCCAGGGTGATGGGTGCGCCCAGGACGAGGAAGACGGGGCTGAGCATCGTCAGCGTCATGTGGCCCACCATGTGCGCGCTGAACAGGACGCGGCCGTACACGGCCGGGGACCCGGAGGTCGCCCACAGCAGCACGGCCAGCCCCACGCACCACGCGACGGTGCGCAGCACGGGCCAGCGGTCGCCGCGGCGGCGCAGCTGCCACACGGAGCGCAGGTACCAGAGGGACAGGAACGCGATGATCGCGACCCACAGCCAGTCGAACCGCCACATCGTGATCCACCGGGCGCCCTCGAGGGCCGGCGGCAGCTCGTAGCCGGTGAGGATGCGGGCCGGGGTGGCGTCCGGCGCGATCTCCTCCGGCACGGGCGGGGCCGTCCGGGAGAGCACGGAGGAGACACCCATGACGGCGCCCATGATCACGGCCTCCACGGCGATGAGCTGCCACAGCAGGCGACGCGCGGGGGCGGGGCTGGGACGGTCCGGGCCGGCGTCGAGGCGGGGGATCACCCACCGGCGGTGCAGCAGACCGATCAGGCCGAGGCCCAGGGCCGCCAGGAACTTGGCCGACACGAGGATGCCGTAGGGGCTCAGCAGCTGGGCCGGATCGTCCATGCGGATCGACGCGTTGACCACGCCGGACAGCGCCACCGTGACCAGGCCCAGCCCGGCGAGCACGGAGTAGCGGGTCAGGACCGTGTGCAGCAGGGGCGCCGGGCCCTGCCGGCGCAGGCTGCGGCCCCGCCCCTGCGCCCCGTTGGGCCCCACGAGGGTGTCCGAGATCGCGACGAGCACGAGCAGTCCGCCCACCCACACGACGACGCCGAGCAGGTGCAGGCCGATCGAGTTCACGGCGCCGGTGTGGTCGTCACCGCCCGCCGCGTGCCCGATCAGGGCCAGGGGCACGAGGGCGAGCATCGCCAGGATGCCGGTCCAGAACAGGCCGTTGTGGGAGCGGACGGCGATCGCCAACGTGGTCACGACGGCGGCGATCACGGTGACCCAGAACCACGCCTGGCCCACGGAGATGCCGACCACGTAGGCCGCCAGGCCGTCCGTGAAGCCCTGCCCCGCCGTGACGGGGATGCCGGCCAGATCCGAGTAGGACAGCACGCCGACGGACAGCGCGGCCACCGTCCACACGCCGGCGCTGAGGGCGGCGATCCGCATCACGCGGGTGAACGCGGGGTGCTCGGGCAGCGGTGCGGCGTCCGTGTCCTCGCGCCGCTGCCGGGCGGAGCGGTGCCACCGTTCCGTGCCCGCCGCGTGCGGCGGCAGGACCCCGGCCGCGAAGATCAGCGCGGCGATGGTCAGGGACATCGCCAGGTTGGAGACGAGCTCCCCCACGGGCACGCCCCAGCGGGTGATCCACCCCGGGTCGGAGAGCTGGCGCGCGGCCGTCACGCCAGTCAGCCAGCCGGCGGCGGCGAGGCCGGCGGCTCCCGCGGCGGCCACGAGCACCCAGATCCACCGGGGCACACCGACCGGCCCCGACGGACCGGAGCGGGCGGCGTCGTCGTTCTCAGCGGGGTGGCTGCCCCGGGCGGGGGCGGTGGCGGCGGACATGGGGTCCATCCTCTCAAAGCGTGCGGACGCCCGACGACGACGGGAGCGGCCCGCCGTCGTCGGGCCCCTGGGTCAGGCGAACAGGGCGTCGCCCACGAAGCCGCCCTCGGCGCAGCCGGGCGGGATCGCGAAGACCGCCGAACCGACGGGCACGGTCCACAGGTTCAGGTGGTCCGACTCGGCGAGCCGGGCCTGGACGGGGACGAACTGTCGGTCCACGTCCGCCTGGTAGGCGGCGAAGATCAGGCCGGAGCCCGCCTCCAGCGCCCCGCGCGGGTCGTCGTAGTTGTAGCCGCGACGCAGCATCCCGTACTCGGGCTCCTCCCCGCGGGCCCGCCGCAGGTGCGCGATGTCCGAGATGACCGGGAAGCCCGTGGGGCCGACGGCGTCGAAGTCCGGCTCGTCGTGCTCCTGCTCCCCCGTGAGGGGGGCGCCGGTGCCGAGGCGACGGCCGATGACCTTCTCCTTGGCCGGGCGGTCGAGCTCGTCCCACGTGTCCATGAGCATCTCGATGCGCCGGATCACCACGGACGTGCCGTCCGGGATCCACGGGGTGACGCCCACCTGCTCGGCGCCCACGCCCCACACCACGCGGTCCAGATGCGGGGTGCCCGCGGCCGGGTTGCCGGTGCCGTCCACCTGCCCGAAGAGGTTGCGCATCGTGGTGCCGGTGGGGTGGGCGCCGCGGGCGGAGCGGAAGCCCTCCTGCACCCAGCGCTCGGTGGCGAACGGCCGGGCCGCCTTGAGGAGCATGCGCCGGGCGTGGGCCACGGACATCCGGTCGTCGCCGCAGATCTGCAGCAGCAGGTCGCCGTCGCTGAACGCGGGGTCCAGGCGGTCGATCTGCTCGAACGCCGGCAGCGGGCGCAGCCAGGCCGGGGCCCGGTCCGGGGCCACGCGGCGGACGAGCTCCGGGCCGAAGCCGAACGTCACGGTGAGCCGCGCGGGGGCGGCGGCGAGCTCCGGCTCGGTGTCGGCGATCGTGGCGCGGCCCTGGGTCAGGCGTGACGCGTCGTCGGTGAGCAGGCGCAGCATCCGCTCGATGCGCACCCGGTCCGCGTCCTCGCGCAGGTCGAGGGCGAGGAAGACGGCGTGGGCCTGGGCGGGGGTGTCGACGCCGGCCTGGCGCGGCCCGTGGAACGGCACGGTGTCCGTGCCCACGGGCGAGCTGACGGCCACCCGGGCGGCCTGGCCGCCGGGCTCGGCCCAGCCGGCCCGGCCGACGTCGCCCTCGATGCCGGTGTCGCCCATGACCTCGGGGGGCGAGACCCCCGCCCCGGGCGCGGCGGACGCGCCCGGGGCGGCGGAGGCCGACGTGTGGCCGGCGCCGTAGCCGAGTGCCGTGCCCAGCAGGCCGCCGCCCACCGCGCCCGCCCCGAGGAGCAGGCCGCGGCGGGAGGGGCCCCCCGGGGCCGGGCGGGCGTCCTCGCGCCCGTCCGGCCCGTGGTGGTCGTCCGACCGGACGGCGGGGTCAGTGGTCGGCATGGTCCTCCGATTCGTGGGACTCGCCGCCGTGGTACGACTCGTTGGCGCCGGTGAAGGGCCGGACCACGGAGGTGACCTCGAGGGTGGAGCCGTCCTCCAGCTCGAGGTCGTAGGTCACGTCCTCGCCCGGCTCGATCGGGTCGGTCAGGCCCATGAACATCACGTGGTTGCCGCCCGGGGCGAGCTCGAAGCTCCCGCCGGCGGGCACGGTGAAGCCGTCGGGGCTCTGCTGCATCACCATCTGGCCGTCCCCGCCGGAGACCATCTCGTGGAGCTCGACCGTCTCACCCAGCTCCGAGCGGACGCCGACGATGTGCAGGTCCTGGTCCGAGGAGTTCTCGAGCATGCCGAAGGAGCCGGTCATGCCCTCCTCGGCGGCCTTCGTCCAGGGGTCGGTGATCGTGAGACCGGCGGCCTGGCCGTCCGCGGTGGACGTGGCCGACGAGGCGTCCGTGGCCGGCGCGACGCTCGAGGCGTCCGACGCGCTCGGGGCGGAGCCGGCGTCGTCTCCGGCGCAGGCCGTCAGGCCGAGGGCGGCGACGGCGAGCACGGCGGCGGCGCCGAGGCGGCGAGGGGCGCGGGGGGAGGTGGTGGTCATGTCTGTGGGGTTCCTTGTCATGCGGGCGCGCGACGACGCGCGGGGCGTGCGGGCGCGCGCGAGGGCGGGGCCGGTCCCCTCAGGGGCCGGCCGGGGATCAGAGGTCAGCGGCCGTCGTCGAGGTGGCCGAGCGCGCGGGCGCGGCGGCCCATCAGGAGGAAGGCCACCACGAGCACGGCCAGGCCGGCGATGCCGGCGACCCACACCCAGGCGGGCAGCGCGTCGGAGTCCGCGGGCTGCGCGGCGTCGGAGCCGTCCGCCTGCGCGGACGCATCGGCCGAGGCGGCGTCGCCCTGGCCTGTCGTGGCCTCCGGGGAGGCGGCGGTCGAGGCCCCGGCGACGGCGGTGCCGCAGCCCTGGGGCGCGGTGCCGGCGGCCGGTGCGGCCGGGTCGTCCACCGCGAAGTCGAACGAGCGCTCCTCGGAGTGTCCGTCCGAGTAGACGACGCGGTAGGCGACCTCGTAGTCGCCGTTGGGCAGGCCCTCGCACAGCGGCGCGGAGAAGGTGGAGCCGTCCACGGTGCCGGCGGCGGACTGCCACTGGTTGCCGTCGGCGTCGCGGACCTGCACGAGGTTCTGGATGCCCTCGCCGTCGATCAGCTCGCCACTGAAGGTCAGTGAGACCTCCGACGGCGCCGTCGTGGCCGTCTCGCCGACCGCGGGGGCGGTGCGGATGAGCTCGTCGTGCGCAGCCGCGGGGGCAGCTCCGGCGACGACGAGGGCGGGCAGCAGGGTGAGTCCGATGGCGGCGCGAGCGGCGCGGCGGACAGGGGTGGTCTGGTGATGCATGGTGGTGTCCTCACGGGTCTGCCGCGGTCCCGGACGGGAGTCGCGGGCGGACCGTTCCGAAGGGTCGTCGGGCGCGGTCGGGCCTCGAGACGCGGACGGAGCCGGCGTCCTCAGGCCGCGAGGGCGAACGGCGGGCCGCGCCGCCCCGGAGAGCTGAGGAGGGCGAGGGACGTCGCCGGCCGGAGCACCGGCGGGACGGGGACACGGAGGCGGGCCGGCGCCGGCAGGGGGCCGTGCGCGGTCGGCGGCGGGCAGACGGCGGCCACCACGCGTTCGGCGATGGTGAGCACGAGGGCCTCACCGCGCCGCAGCACCAGCACGGTGAGGACCGCGGCGATCACGTGGGCCGCGAGCATGCGCAGGTCGGTCAGGTGGCCGGCGGGGGCGCCGGACAGGGCCTCCCCCGGCGCCAGGAGGGCCCCGGCGCCGGGACGGGCGTGGCCGAGGTGGGCGGGGTCGACGCCGGCGACCGGCGCCACGGCGTGGCCGCCGGCGGCGAGCCCGTAGAGCAGGTGGAACAGCCCCTGGGCGATCGCGACGGCGGCGGCGGTGCGCCACAGCGAGAGGGCGCGGCCCGCCAGGGCGGTGCAGAGCGGGGCGGCGAGGACGGCCGCGAAGGCGACCACGCCGGCCTCGGGGAACCCGTGGCCGGGCTCGGCGGCGGTGTGGAACAGCGCGGCCAGGGCGGTCATCGCCAGGGCCCCGGCCCAGCCCCGGGCCAGACGGGCCGGCCCACGCACGACGCGCGGAGGGGCGTCCTCGAGGCCGGACGGGGCCCACGGAGCGGCGGCGACGGCGCTGCGCATGCCACGACTCCTCTCCTGACGGCCCCGGTCCTCGTCGGCCGGACGACCGTCCGCCCATCCTACGCGGCCGGGGACGACGACGGGCGCCCCACCCGAGGGTGGGGCGCCCGTCCTGCGGCGTACGGCGTGGGTCCGGGGACCCGCGCCGCGGCCGGGATCACTCGGAGGCGGCGGCCTTGAGCTTGGAGCCGGCGGTCACCTTCACGGAGTGGCCGGCCGGGATGGTGATCTCCTCGCCGGTGCGCGGGTTGCGGCCGGTGCGCTCCTTGCGCTCGGTGCGCTCCACGGCCAGCCAGCCCGGGATCGAGACCTTCTCGCCCTTCTTGACCTGGGCGGTGAACACCTCGAAGAGGGCGTCCAGCACATCGCTGACGGCGGCCTGGGTGTTGCCGGAGCGCTCGGCGACGGCGGCGACGAGTTCCTTGCGGTTCATGGCCATGGGTCCTCCCTATGGGACGTCGGTTACGGTTCCCGGGCCGTTCGGACCGGGCTGCCAGTTGTGAACGTACCATCTCTCCGCGGGCGAATCGCCCCCTGAACCGCGAGAATCCGCGATTTCCCGTGACCTGGGCGGCCCTGATCCCCGAGGCACGACGACGGCGGCGCCCCTCCTCAGGAGGGACGCCGCCGTCGCGGTGGTGCCGAGCGCCCGGAGACCGGGCCTCAGGTCACCAGGAGGACTTGGTCACGCCGGGCAGCTCGCCACGGTGCGCCATGTCGCGGAAGCGCACACGGGAGATGCCGAAGCGCTGGAAGGTGCCGCGGGGGCGACCGTCGATGGCGTCGCGGTTGCGCACGCGGACCGGGGAGGCGTCGCGGGGCAGCTTCTGCAGGCCCAGGCGGGCGGCCTCGCGGGCCTCGTCCGACGCGTTCGGGTCCACGAGGGTCTTGCGCAGCTCGAGACGCTTCTCGGCGTAACGGGCCACGATGGCCTTGCGCTGCTCGTTCTTGGCGATCTTGGACTTCTTGGCCATCTCAGCGCTCCTCTCGGAAGTCGACGTGCTTGCGGACCACCGGGTCGTACTTCTTCAGGGTGATGCGGTCCGGGTTGTTCCGGCGGTTCTTGCGGGTCACGTAGGTGAACCCGGTGCCGGCGGTGGACTTCAGCTTGATGATCGGACGAACGTCCTTGTCCTTGGCCATGTCAGAGCTTCACTCCCTTCGCGATCAGGTCCGCCACGACGGCGTCGATACCGCGCACGTCGATGGTCTTGATGCCCTTGGCGGACAGCGTCAGGGTGACGTTGCGGCGCAGGGAGGGGACCCAGTAGGTCTTCTTCTGGATGTTCGGGTCGAACCGGCGCTTGGTGCGACGGTGCGAGTGGGAGATGCTGTGGCCGAATCCCGGCCCAGCCCCGGTTACCTGGCAGTGAGCTGCCATGATCACTCCTCGTGGCAAGTAGTAGTAAAAGGACGGGCGGAACCCGCATGGCGGCGAGCCGCGGACCTGTCCGCGGACACCTGTTGTGAGCCCCGCCCCGGGTGTGGACACCGCACTCTTACTGCGACTTCTCGAAAAGGGGGACCAGGCTGGGTGAGAGCCAACCGAAGTTCCTTATGGGATCGCTGGTGTGGACGGTGAGCCCCGGTCCGTCCTGAGGACGTCCCGGGATCCGGTCTGCGGGAGCGCGTTGCTTTTCCGACCCGCCGTCCGCCCGGTCACCTGACCGATGGAACGACGAGAACAACGCGGCGTGCGCCGTCCCACCTTACGCGAACCGTGGGCGTCGCTTCAACTCGGCGGGGGGCACCTGTGGTATGCGCACGGTCCTCGGCCCCCAGGGCCGCTCCGCTCGTCACGGCTCGGCGCGGCCACGGGCGCTGGGCAGGCCCACCCCTCCGGCGTGGATCAGGCGACCGACGCCCCCAGCAGCGAGCCCACCGCGAAGGTCAGGCCGAGCGCCAGGGCGCCGCCGAGGACGACGCGCACGGCCGCCCGCAGCGCGGGCGCGTCGCCGAGCCGGGCCCCGACCCAGCCGGTGACGGCGAGGGCCAGGAGGGTGACGCCGAACGTGAACGGGACGCGGAGGCCCACCGGCGCCAGGACGACCGTCAGGAAGGGCAGCAGCGCGCCCACGAGGAACGCGAGGAAGGACGCTCCGGCGGCGGCCCACGGGCTGACGACGTCCTCCTCCGCCATGCCCAGCTCCATGCGCAGATGCGCGGCGAGCGCGTCCTTCTCGGTGAGCTCCCGCGCGGCGGCCTCGGCCGTGGCCCGGCTCAGGCCGTCCGCCTCGTAGAGCTGCACGAGCTCCTCCAGCTCGCCCTCGGGATCCTCCTCGAGCTCACGGCGCTCCTTGGCGATCAGCGACTTCTGCGAGTCGGAGGACGAGGAGACGGACACGTACTCGCCCAGCGCCATGGAGAAGGCGCCGCCGACCACGGCGGCGGCGCCGGCCAGCAGGATCGGGGTGAGCGCCGTCGTCGCGCCGGCGACACCGACGACGGTGGCGGCGACGGACACGATGCCGTCGTTGGCGCCGAGCACACCCGCGCGGAGCCAGTTGAGGCGGGCATGCACGCCGCCGGAGGCGTGCGGCTCGTCGGGACCGCCCGGCGGGAGCTGATCGGCCAGGGGCGAGGACTGTTCAGACGTGTGCGACATGTCTCCATGGTCGCGGCGCGGGGCGGGGCGCGCCAGGCAGGTGAGGCGTTCCTTCGGACGGGGTGCCACGACACTCGCTCTTCCTGTTGCCAGGATTGTTCAACAACAGCTACCGTCTCCCCAGCGCCTCGTGACGCCCGTCACCTCGCCTGGCGCCCTCGACGAAGGTGACCACCGTGTCCCACGCAGACATCCCCCACGCCGGACCGGACGGCTCGACCCCCTCGGGCACCGCACCGAAGACCGACTCCCGCGCCGCGAGCGCCACCCGGCGCACCGCCCTGCTCGGCGCCATGTTCCTCATGGCCACCTCGGCCATCGGCCCCGGCTTCATCACGCAGACCGCCACGTTCACCGTCCAGATGGGCGCCGCGTTCGCGTTCGCCATCCTGGTCTCCATCCTCATCGACATCGCCGTCCAGATGAACGTGTGGCGCGTCATCGGCGTCTCCGGCATGCGCGCCCAGGAGCTGGCGAACCGCGTCCTGCCCGGCCTCGGCTGGGTCCTCGCCGCGCTCGTGTTCCTCGGCGGCATGGTCTTCAACATCGGCAACATCGCCGGCACCGGCCTCGGCGCGAACGCCATGCTCGGCGTCGACCCCCTGATCGGTGGCGGCGTCTCCGCGCTCATCGCGCTGTTGATCTTCCTCTCCAAGCGCGCCGGCGTGGCCCTGGACCGGATCGTGGTGGCGCTCGGCGCCGTCATGATCCTGCTGATGCTGTACGTGGCCATCACCTCCGCCCCGCCCGTGGGCGAGGCCCTGCGCCAGTCCGTGATGCCGGAGGAGGTCGACTTCTTCGTGATCGTCACCCTCGTGGGCGGCACCATCGGCGGCTACATCACCTACGCGGGCGCCCACCGCATGATCGACTCCGGAGTGAAGGGCGTGGACGACGTCCAGGACATCACCCGCAGCTCCGTGGCCTCGATCCTCGTGACCGGCCTGATGCGCGCCCTCCTGTTCCTGGCGATCCTCGGCGTCGTCGCCTCGGGGGCGGTGCTGTCCAAGGACAACCTGGCCGCCTCCGCCTTCCAGGCCGCCGCCGGCGACATCGGCCTGCGCATGTTCGGCATCGTCCTGTGGGCCGCCGCCGTCACCTCCGTGATCGGTGCGTCGTACACCTCGATCAGCTTCGTCACCCGCTCCACCACCAGCGCCCGCACCCGCAACCTGCTGACGGTCGCCTTCATCGTGGTCTGCACTGCCCTCTACCTGGCGCTGCGCCAGGCACCGCAGACGCTGCTCGTGTTCGCCGGCGCGTTCAACGGCATGATCCTGCCGGTCGGCTTCGCCGCCCTCCTGTACGTGGCCTGGCGCCGCCGCGACCTGCTGCACGGCTACCGCTACCCCGGGTGGCTGCTCGTGATCGGCGCGCTCGCGTGGATCGTCTCCGTGTTCATCGCGGTGCGCGGGTTCATCCCCATGGTCGAGATGATCACCGGTGCCTGAGATGACCACGACGAAACCGCTGCCGCCGCTGGACGGCGCCACGACCCCCGCGCAGGCCCGCGAGCGCTTCCGCGCGGGGCTCGTGCGGCCGACCTCGGGGATCGCCGACGGCTACGCGCAGGCGAACCTCGTCTCGATCCCGCAGGACCACGCCTACGACGTCCTGCTCTTCGCCCAGCGCAACCCCCAGGCCCTGCCGCTGCTCGGCGTGTTCGAGGCCGGCGAGGTCAACGGCCCCGCACTGGACGGCGACGTCCGCACGGACGTGCCGCAGTACGTGGTGTACCGCGACGGCGTCGAGACGGACCGCCCCACGGATCTGCTCGACGTGTGGCGGGACGACCTCGTGACGTTCGTGATCGGCTGCTCGTTCACCTTCGAGTCCGCCCTGGTGGCCGAGGGCATCCGGATGGCCCACCAGGACGCCGGCGTGAACGTGCCGATGTACCGCACCACGCGGCGCTGCGCCTCGGCGGGCCGCCTCTCGGGCCCGCTCGTGGTCTCGATGCGCCCCCTCCCCGCCGACCGCGTGGCCGACGCCGTGCGCATCACCTCCCGCTACCCCGCGGTGCACGGCGCGCCCGTGCACGTGGGCGACCCGGCCGGCCTCGGGATCACGGACCTGTCGGCACCGGACTTCGGCGACGCCGTCGAGGTCCCGCAGGGCCACCTGCCCGTGTTCTGGGCGTGCGGGGTGACGCCGCAGGCGGCGATCATGGAGTCCCGCCCGCCGCTGGCCATCACGCACGCGCCCGGGCACATGCTCATCACGGACCTGCCGGACCGGATGTTCCAGGTCCCGTGACCGTCGGGGCCCGGGGAGGCGGTCAGTCCCCCACGGCGGCGAGGTGCGCCAGGACGAACTGCTCCGCCTCGTCCAGGTAGTCGCCGAACATGGCGTGCACCGCGGGGAGGTCGCCGGCCAGCAGCCGCTCCACGATCCACCGGTTGCGGTCCGCGAACTGCACGTGCAGGCGCGTCTGCTCGTCCATGGGATGGAACGCCAGGCGCACGCGGGCCTGCACCGATGCCATGAGCCGCGTGAGCTCGGGGGCGCCGGCCAGGTCCACGATGCCGACGTGGACGCGATGGTTGGCGTCGCCCAGGACCCGCGCGGGGGTGTCCGGGCCGCCCGAGAGCAGGTCCTGGGCACAGCGCAGCTGGCGGGCCGCGCCGGGGGTGAGCTCGCCGTGTTCGAGGGCGCCGAGCTGGATCACCCGACGCGTGCGGTACAGCCCGCGCACGTCCTCCGGACCGGGCGCCGCCACGAACACCCCGCGGTGCGGCCGGCGCTCCACGAGGCCCTCCGAGGCCAGCATGGTGAACGCCTCGCGCAGGCTGTTGCGGCTGACCTGGAGCTCGGCGGCCAGCGCCACCTCTCCCAGCCGCTCCCCCGGCACGAGCCCGGCCGCCGCGATCCGCTGCCGCAGCTGTGCGGCCGCGGCCACGGGGGCCGGAGCCGGGGCGGACTCCCCGCCGCCGACGCCGGGCGCGAGGCCTTCCCCGGTGACACCGCCGCGCGCCGGCACCGTCACGCCCCCAGCCGGGCGATCGCCTGGCCGCGCGTCACCGAGGCCGGGGTCTCGGCCACGAGGAGCTGGATCCGGCCCGCACGCGGGGCACGGATCGGCGTCTCCATCTTCATCGCCTCCACGATCGCGACCGTGTCGCCCTCGGCGACCTCGGCGCCGTCCTCGACCTTCCACGAGGCCAGGGTGCCGGTGACCGGCGAGGCCACGGCGCCGTCGTCGACGGACTTCCCGGCGCCCGCGGCGTCGGCCGGGGCCGCGGCACCCGCACCGCCGCCTCCGAGGAGGGCCGCGTAGAGATCGGCGGGCAGGCCCAGGCGCACGGCGCGGCCGTCCAGCTCCACGGTGACGGCGGTGCGGCCGCCCGCGGGAACCTCGGCGCCCAGGTACGGGGACTCGGCCAGCGGCTCGGCGAACTCGGACTCGATCCACGTGGTGAAGACGCCGAGGCGGTCCCCCGAGGTGAAGGCGTCCTGCTCGAGCACGGCGCGGTGGAACGGCACCACGGTGGGCACGCCGTCGATACGCAGCTCGGCCAGGGCGTCGCGGGCGCGGGCGATGGCCTGGGCGCGGTCCTCGCCCCACACGATGAGCTTGGCGAGCAGGGAGTCGTACTCGCCCGGCACCACGGAGCCGGTGCGGACGCCGGAGTCCATGCGGACCCCGGGGCCGGTGGGGGCCTCGAACGCGTCGATCGGGCCGGGCACGGGCAGGAAGCCGTACGCCGGGTCCTCGGCGTTGAGGCGGAACTCGAGGGCGTGGCCGCGCGGCGTCGGGTCCTCGGGGATGCTCAGCGGCTCGCCGGCGGCGACGCGGAACTGCTCGCGCACCAGGTCCACGCCGAAGACCTCCTCGGTGACCGGATGCTCCACCTGCAGGCGGGTGTTCACCTCCAGGAAGCTGATGAGGCCGTCCGGGGCCACGAGGTACTCGACCGTGCCGGCCCCGGTGTACCCGGCGGCGCGGCAGATCTCGCGGGCGGAGGTGTGGATGCGCTCGCGCTGCTCGTCCGTGAGGAACGGCGCCGGGGCCTCCTCCACGAGCTTCTGGTTGCGGCGCTGCAGGGAGCAGTCGCGGGTGCCGAGCACGGCCACGTGGCCGTGCTCGTCGGCGAGGACCTGGGCCTCCACGTGGCGGGGGCGGTCCAGGAAGCGCTCCACGAAGCACTCGCCGCGGCCGAACGCGGCGACGGCCTCGCGGACGGTCGCCTCGAACGCGTCCTCGACGTCGCCGAGCTCGCGCACCACGCGGATGCCGCGGCCGCCGCCGCCGAAGGCCGCCTTGATGGCGATCGGCAGGCCGTGCTCCTCGGCGAACGCGCGCGCGGCGGCGGCGTCCGGCACGGGGCCGTCCGAACCCGGCACGAGCGGGGCGCCCGCCTGCTGGGCGAGGGAGCGGGCGGTGATCTTGTCGCCGAGGGCGCGGATGGCGTCCGGCGACGGGCCGATCCAGGTCATCCCGGCGTCGATCACGGCCTGCGCGAAGTCGGCGTTCTCGGAGAGGAAGCCGTAGCCCGGGTGCACGGCGTCGGCGCCGGCGCGGCGGGCGACGTCGAGGACCGCGTCGATCTTCAGGTAGGTGTCCGCCGAGGACGCGCCCGGCAGGTGGAAGGCCTCGTCCGCGACGGCCACGTGCAGGGCGTCGGCGTCCGGATCCGAGTAGACGGCGATCGAGGCGATGCCGTGGTCGCGGGCGGCGCGGGCCACGCGCACGGCGATCTCGCCGCGGTTGGCGATGAGCACCCGCGTGACGGGGCGGGCGGCGGGGGTGGTGGTGCGCGGCCGGTCCGGGTCGGGAGCATCGGGGCGATCAACTCCCATTGGGCGTCGGAGAGCATCTGGAACCGGGACATGTCCCCAGGGTCTCAGCTGACTCGTGCATCTATTCTCAGACACGCCCTAGTCGTCCGGGAGCCAATGCCTTCGATGCCTGTCCGATTCTGGGCCGATGACGACGGCAGCCGCCTGCATGACGCCTACTTCGCCGATATCCCGGGAATGTGGCGGCAGGGCGATTGGGCGACCAAGATCCCGGGCGGCGGATTCGTCATCCACGGACGGTCGGACTCGACGATCAACCGCGGTGGCATCCGGATGGGGTCCTCTGATATTACGCAGATCGTCGACTCTGTGCCGGGTGTTGCCGCCTCCATGGTCATCGGCGCTGAGTTGGGCCAAGGCGGGTACTACATGCCACTCTTCGTGGTTCCGGGAGAGGGGGCACCTGGGGATGAAGAGCTCAGAGCCGAGATTATTCGCAAGATTCGAACAGATTTGTCTCCACGGTACGTCCCGGACGAGGTGATCCTGGCCCCCGACGTCCCTCGTACTCGCACGGGCAAACTCATGGAAGTGCCGATCAAACGCGTCGTACAGGGTGGTTCCCCAGAATCCGTTAACCGGGCGGCGGCCGAGTCGGTGGACGTGCTCGACTGGTATCTGGGGTGGGCCTCGAACGTAGCGCGAGAACAGGGCATCCACACGTCCCCCTACCGCCGCTGAACTCCGGGGACGCCGACGTCGTCGCGCACCCCCAGCCAGAATTATCGAGTTCTGGCAACGCGGGTTGAGTTATCGCGGGTGTTCAGCCGCGCCACCCTCGATAACTCAACCCGCGTTGCGGACCGGGCCGAGCGGCCTCACCGCAGCGGCGTGTGCTCCGGGTCCACGCGCTCGCCCTCGCGCACGGGCCCGGGCGCGGTGCCGCCACCCCACGGGTCCCCGCCGAACGCCTCACGCCCGTGCTCGCTCAGCCAGCTCGCCAGCTCCGGGCCCGCGGACACGATGCCCGTCGGGTTGATGTCCTCGTGCACCACGTAGTAGTGCTCCTTGATCTGCGCGAAGTCGATCGTGTCGCCGAAGCCCGGGGTCTGGAACAGGTCGCGCGCGTAGCCCCACAGCGCCGGCATCTCGGTCAACCTGTTCCGGTTGCACTTGAAGTGCCCGTGGTACACGGGGTCGAACCGCACCAGCGTGGTGAACAGCCGCACGTCGGCCTCGGTGATCCGCTCCCCCATCAGGAAGCGGCGCGTCGTCAGGCGCTCCTCGAGCCAGTCCATCGCGGTCCACAGCCGCTCGTACGCAGCGTCGTACGCCTCCTGCGAGCCCGCGAAGCCACACCGGTACACGCCGTTGTTCACCTCGGTGAACACGCGCTCGATCACCTCGAACATCTCGTCCCGCTCCGGCCCGGCGTCGGGGATCAGCTGCGGGGCGCCGTCGCGGTGGAACGCGGTCCACTCCGTCGAGAGGTCGAGGGTGATCTGCGGGTAGTCGTTGGTCACGACGCCGCCCGTCGGCACGTCCACGATCGCCGGCACCGTGATGCCCCGCGGGTAGTCGGGGAACCGCGTGAAGTAGTTCTCCTGGAGCCGCTCGGTGCCGAGCACGGGGTCCTTCCCGCCCTCGTCGAGGTCGAAGGTCCAGGAGCGCTCGTCGTGGGTCGGCCCCGGGGTGCCCAGCGAGATCGCGTCCTCCAGGCCGAGCAGGCGCCGCACGATGATCGTCCGGTTCGCCCACGGGCACGCCCGCGCCGCCACGAGCCGGTAGCGGCCCGCCTCGACGGGCCACGCCTCGGCCCCCTCGGTGAGCCCGCCGCCCACGCGGCCGACCGTGGACGGCTCGGCCACGGGCAGGGCCCGCACGGCCTCCGGGTCCGCCACGATCCGGTCCGCGATGTAGTTCGTGTCCCGCGTGAACTCCGCCCCGGACTGCACGTAGTTGCCCGTGAGTCCCTCGCGCGTGTCGATGGTGCCGCGGTCCGCGGCCTGGCCGGTCTGCTGGTTCTCCATACACTCGAGCCTATGACGACGACCACCGCCACACCCGGCCCCACGCCCGCCCCGCTGGTGCGCTGCGTGACCGCCCAGAACCCCTCCCCGATGACCCTCGCGGGCACCAACACGTACGTGGTCGCCGCACCGGACTCGGATGCGGCCGTCGTGGTGGACCCGGGCCCGGAGGACGACGTCGCCGCCCACCTCGAGCGCGTCCGTGCGGCGGCCGAGGGGCGCCGGATCGCGCTCATCCTGGTGACGCACCGGCACGCCGACCACACCGGCGGGGTGGACGCGTTCCACGCGGCCACGGGCGCCCCCGTGCGCGCCGCGGACCCGGACTGGTGCCGCGGCGGGGCCGCCGTCCTGACGCCGGACGAACGGATCGACGTCGCCGGCACCCCGGTGCTGGCGTGGCACACCCCGGGCCACACCTCGGACTCCTACTCGTTCGCCGTCCCGGACGCGGGCGCGCACGGCGCGGTCATCACGGGCGACACCATCCTCGGCTCGGGCACCACCATGCTCGACCACCCGGACGGCACCCTCACCGACTACCTGGCCAGCCTGCGCCGCCTCGAGGCGGCGGGCCCGCTCACGGTGCTGCCTGCGCACGGGCCCGTGCCGGAGCCGCTGGACGTCGTCGCCCGCGACTACCGGCACCACCGCGAGGGCCGCCTGGAGCAGATCCGCGCCGCCCTGGCCGCGCTGCCCGAGACCGAGGCGGCGACGATCACACCCGAGGACCTGGCCCCGCGCATCTACCCCGGCCTCACCGGCACCGTGGCCCGCGTGGCCGTCCAGACGGTGGCCGCGCACCTGCGCCACCTGCGCGAGGGCTGAGCCCCTCCGCCGCGGGCCCGGTCCGCACTACGCTGACCTCAGACCCGTCCCCTCGACCCCGCGGAGGCACCCCATGACCATCCTCGTCGGCTACGCCCCCTCGAAGGCCGCGGACGCCGCTCTGGACACTGCCCTGGACATCGCCCGCTCCACCGGCGAGCACGTGGTGGTGGTCAATGCGGGCCCCGGCGGCGAGCACCGCACCAAGTCCCTCGTCACGGAGGAGCAGCAGCGCGGCGTGCAGGCCCGGTTGGACGCCTCCGGCGTGACGGCCGAGTTCCGTCAGTACGCGCGTGGCCGGTCCACGGTGGAGGAGATGAAGGACGTGGCCGCGGAGCTGGACCCGTCCATCGTGGTCATCGGCGTGCGCCGCCGCGGCGGCTTCGGCCGGTTCGTCATGGGTTCGGTCTCGGACGAGCTGCTGCAGGAGATCGATCAGCCCGTGCTGTGCGTGAAGGAGTACCGGCAGTACGGGGACCATACGCCCGAGGCCGTGAGCCACGTCGCCGAGACGGACCCGGGCACCCACGGCCTGCCCGCGTCCGAGCCGATGGCCGAGCGGCGTCGGCTCACGCCCGTCGATCCCGGGGACCCGACGCTCGAGCGCTGAGCGCTCCCGCCGGGCCTCAGTCCTCGTCGTCCTGACGGCGGCGCGTGACGGCGTCGTCGAGGGGGCCGGCCGCCTGGGAGCCGGTGCCGCTGCGCCGCCCGGCCTCGTCCGCCGCCGCGGCCTCCGCCGCCTGCTTGGCCTGCTGCGCGCGCCGCTCGGCGAACGCCTCCTCGCCCGGGCCGGCGAGTTCGCGGTTGCGCTGCACCGCCGTCATCGAGCCGGTGTACAGGCCGGAGTGGTCGCCCACGCGGGTCAGCGGTGTGGTGAGGGTGTCCGGGCGCGGATCGGCGCCGTCGACGCGCGGCAGCGGCGCGGTGCGCGGGCGCGGCTCGCGGGCCGCCACCCCGGAGCCGTCCGGGCCCGGCTCGCCCGTCCGGTCGCCACCGCGGGCCGCCGCGTCGGAGCCCTCGGAGGCGGGCGCCGCGTCGTCGTGGGCGGGGTGCCGGTCCACCATGCGCTGCACCACGATGCCCTCGGGGTGCTCGTGGCGCAGGAAGGCCACGAGGTCCTCGCGCACGAGGCAGCGCAGGTCCCAGAGGTCGCCGGAGTTGCGGGCGGAGACCACGGCGCGGATGCGCACGACGCCGCCGGTCGCGTCGGTCACCTGCAGCGCGTGCTCGCGTCCGTCCCACAGGTCCGTGGACTCGAGCAGCTGGGTGAGTCGTGCGCGCAGCGCGTCCATGGGCACGCGCCAGTCCACGTCCAGCTCCACGACGCCGGAGACCTCGGCGCCCACCCGCGTCCAGTTCTCGAACGGCTGGGTGGTGAAGTGCGAGGACGGGTAGACCATGCGGCGGCCGTCCCAGAGCTTGAGCACCACGTTGGACAGGGTGATCTCCTCGACGGTGCCGAACACGCCCTCCATGTCCACCACGTCGCCCACCCGGATCGCGTCCGTGAAGGCGAGCTGGAATCCGGCGAACACGTTGGTCAGCGTGGACTGCACGGCCAGGCCGGCGATCACCGAGATCACGCCGGCGGAGGCGAGCAGGCCGGCCCCGAGCGAGCGCACCTCGGGCACCCCCAGCAGGACCACGGCGACGGCCACCACCACGATCACCGCGTTGAGGATGCGCCGGATCAGGATGGTCTGCGTGCGGATGCGTCGCTCGCGGCGGTGCTCGACGCGGGTCTCCTGGTAGCGGCCGAGGATCCCCGCCTCGATCACGCCGACCAGGCGCCACGCGGCCCACGCGCCCGCCGCGGCCACGGCGATGAGCATCAGGAACGACGCCGGCCGGTACCAGGTCTGCTCCTCGGCCATGACCCCGAGCCAGATCCGGGAGGCCAGCAGGCCGGCGGCGACGGCGGCCGGCAGGCTCAGCCGCGCGGCGCCGTGCTGGAACGCGGGGCGGCGCACGAGCACGACGCGTGCCACCTGCAGGGCCAGGTACACGACCGCCGCGCCGATCGCGAACGCCATCAGCACGGTCAGCAGCGTCCCCCATTCCACGCCGAAGGCCCGGGTGGTGGCGGCCGCCCCGTCCTGGATGTCCCCCTCCACCCCGGACGGCACGGTCTCGCCCGCCAGGAGGCGGTCCAGGGCCCGCCGCCCCCCCCTGGAGGAATCCGTGCTCTCCGTCACCGACCTGCGCCCGCTCGACACCGCCACCGCGGACCTGTCCCGCATCATCCCGCGGGCGAACGTGGACGTGTCCTCCGTGGTGCCGGTGGTCGCCCCGATCATCGAGCAGGTCCGCCACGGCGGCGAGCAGACCCTGTTGGACCTGGCCGAGCGGTTCGACGGTGTCCGTCCGCCGGCCCTGCGCGTGCCCGCGGAGGCGCTCGAGGCCGCCCTGGCCGGGCTCGACCCGCGGGTGCGCGCCGCCCTGGAGGAGTCGATCCGCCGGGCCCGGCTCGTGCACGACGCCCAGCACCCCCAGGACTCCACGGTCGAGCTCGGCGAGGGCGCCGTCGTCGAGAACCACTGGACCCCCGTGGGCCGCGTGGGCCTGTACGTGCCCGGCGGCCGCGCCGTGTACCCCTCCTCGGTGGTGATGAACGTGGTGCCCGCGCAGGCGGCCGGCGTGGGGAGCCTCGCGGTGACCTCGCCCCCGCAGCGGGACCACGGCGGCCTGCCCCACCCCACCGTGCTCGCCGCGTGCGCGCTGCTGGGCGTGGACGAGGTCTACGCGGCCGGCGGCGCCCAGGCCGTCGCCATGCTGGCGCACGGCATCCAGGACGACGACGGCGGGTGGCTCTGCGCGCCCGTCGACCTGGTGACGGGGCCCGGCAACGTGTACGTGGCCGCCGCGAAGCGCGCCCTGCAGGGCGTGATCGGCGTGGACGCCGAGGCCGGGCCGAGCGAGATCGCCGTGATCGCGGACGGCACCGCCCGCGCCGACTGGGTGGCCGCGGACCTGATCAGCCAGTCCGAGCACGACCCGCTGGCCGCCTCCGTGCTCATCACGGACTCCGAGGACCTGCTCCGGGACGTGCTGGCGGCGATCGAGGCGCAGGTGCCCGGGGCGTTCCACGAGGACCAGATCCGCGAGGCCCTCACCGGCCCCCAGTCCGGCGTGCTGCTGGTGCGGGACATGGACCAGGCCGTGGAGGTCTCCGACCGCTACGCCACCGAGCACCTCGAGATCCAGACGCGCGACCCCGAGGACCTCGTGGGGCGCATCCGCAACGCCGGCGCCGTGTTCGTGGGCCCGCACGCCCCCGTGCCGCTGGGCGACTACTCGGCCGGGTCCAACCATGTGCTCCCCACCTCGGGGACGGCCCGGCACTCCTCCGGTCTGAACACGGTGACGTTCCTGCGCCTGCAGCAGCGCATCCGCTACACGGAGACCGGGCTCAAGGAGGTCGCGGACGGGATCGGCGTGCTGGCCGAGGACGAGCGCCTGCCCGCGCACGGCGCCGCGATCCGCGCCCGCTTCGCGTGAGGGGGCGGGCGTGAGCGGCGTCCGCATCGACGCGTGGCTGTGGGCCGTGCGGCTGTACAAGACCCGGTCCGCGGCCACGGCGGCCGTGCGCGCAGGCCACGTGCGCATCGACGGCGAGCCCGTGAAGGCGGCGACGCCCGTCGTCGTCGGGAACCGGGTGCGGGTGCGCCAGGACGGAGGTGAGCGGATCCTCGAGGTCACGGGGCTGATCGCCAAGCGGGTGGGCGCCCCCGTGGCCCGGCAGCAGTACGTGGACCACTCCCCGCCGCCCATGCCGCGTGAGCTGCTCGCGGTGCCGTACCGCGAGCGGGGCGCGGGCCGGCCCACCAAACGGGACCGCCGGCAGCTGGACGCGCTGCGCGGCCGCGACCGACGCTGAGCGTCTCCGTCCTCCCCGCGCCGTCATCCGCCGTCGTGATGGCGGCCTCATGCGGAGGGTGCGGTCAGCACCATCCGGAACGACTTGTCGTTGTCCACCGTGACGGTGAACGTCATCGGCCCCGCCTCATCCACGGGGGGAGTCGCCGCCGACCAGCCGCCGCACAGCGCCTCCGATCCGGCCATCCAGGTCTTCGTTCCCCCGCCACCCCGTGAGGTCAGGATCTCCGTCTCACCGGTGGCATCCGAAGGACACAGCACGATGACCCGAAGGACCGCACCCTGTTGAGCGTCCACGGTGATCTGCTGTGTGCCCGTCCCGACCGCCTCCTCCAGGACGGACTCCTTCTCCGGGTCGAGATAGCCCGCATCCGGATGCCGGCGCGTGTACTCGACCAACGTCATCCCGTCCTCCTCGAACAGCGCGGCGGGGAGTGCTTCTTCACCGGCGGGTGACGACGCGGACGAACCGGTGGCGGAGGCCGACCGGGTTGCCGAGGGGGCCGCTGACGTCACGGTGACGGAGGACGCCGCAGCGGTGGATGCCTTCGCGGTGGAGGAGACGCTGCCCGGGGAAGCGGAGCATCCCGAGATGGCGGTACCGAGGAGAGCCGCGACGACCACGGCGGCCGACAATGCCGCACGGTTCTTCTCGATGTCCATCCGCATGATCTGATCCCTCTCAGAGAACCGTCTGCGGGGGCCGGAGGCCGCGGTCTCGAGCTCCCCCCTCTCGAGTGGCTTGATCCTGGCCGGCGATGCGCGGTGTGTCAAGCATCACATCGGGCAGCTCGGATGACGCCGCGCGACCGCCGCGCTTTGACCACCCCACGGACCCCTCCGTAGGCTGACCCCAGAATCACGAGTTCCCGTCATTCACGGCCCTGGCCGGCGGGACGGCAACCCTCTCACGCAGTAGTGGGGTGCTCCAGGTGATGATTCGGCCCCTCGGACACCCCGACGGGCAAGTACCGCGCCTCCGCGGATCCGGGCGATCCGCGTTCCCGCCTTCTGCGGAGCCGCGCCAGTCATCGGAAGAGGACGCGCGCCATGACCCTGACCCACGAACCCCACACCGCCACGTGGGACACCGACCTGTCCCTCGGCAACCTCCGCTCCGGCCTCTCGGCCTTCCCCACCGGGGTCGTCGCGCTGGCAGGCCTCGCCGACGGCGTCCCCGAGGTGATGGTCTCCTCCTCCTTCGGCGTGGGCATCTCCTGGGAGCCGGCCCTCGTGTCCTTCTCCGCGCAGAACAGCTCCCGCACCTGGCCGCGCCTGCGCCGGGCCGGGGCGATCGGCGTCTCCCTGCTCGCGGCGGACCAGACGCCGCTGTGCCGCCAGCTGGCCTCCCGCGAGGGCGACCGCTTCGCCGGTCTCGACGTGCACCGCAGCCCGCACGACGCCCTGCTGATCGGGGGCTCCTCGCTCTGGCTCGAGACGCGGGTGCACGCCGAGGTCCCGGCGGGCGACCACACGGTGGTGCTGCTGGAGGTGACGGCCTTCGCGGATCACACGGACGCCGCTCCCCCGGCCGCCCTGCACCGCAATCTCTTCCACGGCCTGCGCGCGCTCTGAGCGAACTCCAGGTGAACAATCGGGCCCCTGGTTCCCGGTCGGCGAGATCCGTGCAATGATGGAGCCTGAAGTTGATCAAGCTGTATCCCGCCATCTTCACTGCTCGTCAGCCCGGCATCGCCGGCGTCGATGAGTGTTGGGCAAGCGGTTCAGTCTCGCCGCTTCACCCGCGTCCCACATCCGGGCCGCGGTCCAACACCGCCACCGCACCGCGGGGGCACATCGAAAGGACACCATCATGGCTGTCGGTACTGTCAAGTGGTTCAACGCTGAGAAGGGCTACGGCTTCATCGCCCCCGAGGACAACTCCGCGGACGTGTTCGTGCACTTCTCCGCCATCCAGGGCGGGGGCTTCAAGGAGCTCCAGGAGAACGACCGCGTCGAGTTCGAGACCCAGGACGGCCCCAAGGGCCTCCAGGCCGCCAACGTGACGAAGCTCTGATCTTCGCCTGACGCACGGCTTCCGACGCCCCCGGTCCGCACGGACCGGGGGCGTCGTCGTGTGTCAGGCGTCCACGCCCCGCCGCGCACTGCGCCGCACTCCGCCGTACGCCCGTTCGACCGCGGCGCTGCGACATCACCGCAGGGCTGCACTGCGGTGATGTCGCTGAGGCGCGGTCCTCCGGGGTGGGCCTCGTCCTGGCCCTGCGCGTCAGGCCACGCCCCGCCGGCCCACGTGGCGACGCAGCAGCAGCACCACGCCCAGGGCCAGCAGATACCCGGCCGCGACGACCGCGAAGCCGGCCCGGTAGTCGCCCGTGACGTCGCGCAGCAGGCCCATCAGCAGCGGGCCCAGGGCGAAGCCGGCGTACATGCCCATCGAGTTCGCCCCGGTCGCACGGCCCAGCCGCTCGGCCGGCACCTCGCTCAACAGGCCCGCGTTGATCACCACGTTGGCGCCCAGCACCGTCAGGCCGTGCACCGCGGCGCCCACCCACAGCAGGGCCGGCAGGTCCAGCAGGTCCGCGGCGAGGAACACCGCGACGCCGGCCACCGCACCCAGGCAGATCACGGCCAGCAGGGTGGTGGGCCGGTCTCCGGAGCTCATCCGCCGGCTCCACCCGATCCGGGAGAGCACCCCCACCACCCCGGACACGGCCGCCGCGGCGCCGCCGGCCACGAGCGTCATTCCCAGCGTCTCGACCGCGAAAAGCGGCAGGTACGTGTTCGTGGCCTGCATGCCCAGGCCGGTGAGGAACGCGATCGCCGCGAAGAACCAGACCGTGGCCGGCAGGGGCGAGGTGTCCCGCCGTCGTCGCCCGCCGACGGGGCCGGTGGCCGGCGGCGGCGCCCCGGGCAGCGGCGGGGCGACGACCAGGGCGAGCACCCAGAGCGCCCCGATGAGCACCGCGGCCCCCAGCGCGGCGCCCGTCCAGCCGAGGGCGAGGGACGCGGCCGGGAAGAACAGGCCGCCGACCAGCTGGGCCGCCTGCACGCCGGACTGCTTCACCCCGACCCACCCGATGCGCCTCTCCGGCGGCACCACGGTGCGGATGATCCGGTTCGTGGTGGGGTTGGAGATGGCCTGCGTGACGCCCGCGACGGCGGCCGCCGCGTACAGCACGGGCAGGGACGGGGCGACGGCGCCGAGCACGAGCGCCGCGGCGGTGCCGCCGAAGATGATGCTCAGCTGCGCGCGGGCGGACAGGCGGTCGGCGACCCGGCCGAGGCCGAGGGAGGTGACGGCGGCCGCCGCGAACACGACCGTCATCACGGTGCCGAGCTGGCCCGAGGTGACGTCGAGCCGCTCCATCACGACCGTGGAGGAGGCGGAGACGCCGTAGTTGAACAGGGGGCCGGCGCCCATGGCCGCCAGCAGCACCCACAGCAGGGCCGCGGAGGGGCGGCGAGCGGCGGGGGCGGGCGGGGTCACGGCCCCAGGCTACGACCCCTCACGCGACGAGGCGGGAAATCTATTTCATGGGCGCCCGGGGGCGTCGTGTGAGGTGGATTTCCCGCCTCGAAAGCGGGGGTGACTGCGGGGACAGGTCAGCCGACGCGGCCCTCGCCGCGGTGCTCACCCTCCACGCGGCCGGTGGTCCCGCGCTGGGTGACCTCCTCGCCGTCCTGGCGCTCGGGCCGCTCGCCGGCCTCCGCCGGCAGGCCCTCGTTCTCGTCGGTGGGCGTCTCGCCGGCGGTGGCGGCGGGTGCCGGATCCTGCGGGGCCCGACGACGGCCGCCGGGCGTGCACAGCGACTCGCCCTCACCCAGCGAGCTGACGCGCGGCATCGGCGACGTCGTCAGCGGCACGGACTCGGTCTGCCGGGCGTCGACCAGCGTGGAGCCCGTCCCGGAGATGGGGGAGCCCTGCACGGGGGCGCCGCCCGCCTCGCGGCCCGGGATCAGCAGCTCGGAGCGCCACTCGGGGTCGCGCTCGGTGAGGTAGTCCACGCGGGCGTGCTCGCCGAAGTGGTCCGCGTCCGCCTCCTCCCAGTCCATGGCCCAGCCGGCAGGCGGGTCGTTGAGCAGCTCGTCCGTGCGCAGCCAGTGGTAGATGGACGCGTACGAGCGGGTGCTCAGGTGGTCCACGCGTCGGCGCAGCATGCGGGTGTTCAGCTGGGACGGATGCGTCAGACCCATGGACGCCATGATCTGCACGGCCTCGCGCACGGTCAGGCGGTGGTAGTTGAAGACGCGGTTGCCCTTGTCCTCCACGTCGAGGGCGCGCATCAGACGCGGGTCCTGCGTGGCCACCCCCACGGGGCACTCGTTCGTGTGGCACTTCTGCGCCTGGATGCACCCGGTGGCCATCATCATCGCGCGGGCGGACATGGTGAAGTCCGCGCCCTGGATCAGACGCCTGACGATGTCCGAACCGGTGGCGACCTTGCCGGCCGCGCCGAGCTTGATCATGTGGCGCAGGCCGGTGCCCACGAGCGCGTTGTGCACGAGCATGAGGCCCTCGGTCAGCGGGGTGCCCACGCGGTCCGAGTACTCGAGCGGGGCGGCGCCGGTGCCGCCCTCGGAGCCGTCCACGATGATGAAGTCGGGGGCGATCCGCTCCTCCCAGATGGCCTTGGTCATGGCCAGCACGTCCACGCGGGAGCCCACGCAGAACTTGATGCCGATCGGCTTGCCGTCCGAGAGCTCACGGAGCTGCTCGATGAACTTGACCATCTCGCGCGGGGTGCGGAACGCGGAGTGGGACGCCGGGGACAGGCAGTCCTTGTCCATCGGGATCTCGCGGGCCTCGGCGATCTCGGGGGAGATCTTCTCCTTGGGCAGCATGCCGCCCAGGCCAGGCTTCGCGCCCTGGGAGATCTTGATGGTGATGCCCTTGACCTCGGGCAGCACCGCCTTCTCGGCGAACTTCTCCGGGCTGAAGGTGCCGTCCTCGTTGCGGCAGCCGAAGTAGCCGGAGCCGATCTCCCAGAACAGGTCCGCGCCGTTGCCGCGGTGGTACTTGGTGAGGCCGCCCTCGCCGGTCTCGTGGATGAACCCCCCCAGGCCGGCGCCCTTGTTCATGGCGACCACGGCGTTGGCGGAGAGGGAGCCGAAGGACATGGACGAGATGTTCATCAGCGAGATGTCCACGGGCTGGCGGCAGTCCGGGCCGCCGATCCGCACCGTGGGGGGCTCCTCCGGCGGGTTGACCGGGGCGGTGGAGTGCAACAGGAACTCGTAGCCGATCTCCGAGGTGTCCCGCTCGGTGCCGAACGCCTTGTGGCTGTCCAGTCCCTTCGCACGGGCGTAGACGATCGAGCGGGTGTCCCGGTCGAACGGCTTGCCGTCGAAGTTGCGCTCGATGAAGTACTGCTGGATCTCGGGGCGGATCGACTCCAGCAGGTACCGCATGTGGCCGAGCACGGGGTAGTTGCGGAGGATCGCGTGCCGCTTCTGGGTCATGTCCCACACGGCGAGCACGAGCAGCGCCACCAGGAGCACCGCCAGCACCCACCACGCGCCGCCGCCGATGGCGGCCACCAGCACGACGACGAGCGCGGCCAGCGAGAGGGTCGCGACGATCAGGAGTCTGTTGTTCACCCGACCATCGTGCCCTATATCACTCGAACGTTCATCCTCGCCGCACTGTGTCGAGGTCCCACGTGTGGGGCAGGGGCGTCCGGGCCGACGGCAGGGCCACGCTGCGCCGCCACTCGTGCAGCCACTCCGGCAGCGTCGGCTCCCCCGCGAGGTCGTGGCCGGCCGCCGCCGCGATCGCCCGGACCTCGTCGTTCTCCACGGGGCGGCCGTCCTTCTTGCGCAGGCGCGTGCAGATGTACGCGCGCACCGCGACGTCGCCGTCGACCACCACGCGCTGCTCGAACCACACCGCGCGCTCATCCAGGCCGATCATCCGCGTCTCCACGTCGAACCGCTGCCCCAGGGTCACCGAGCGGCGGAACGCAATCTGCTCGGCCTGCACCACGGGCGTCCAGCCGCGACGGCGGATCTCGTCCCACAGGCCGGTGCGGACCATCGCGTCGAAGCGGCCGAGGTCGAACAGCCCGAAGTACTGGCCGTTGTTGACGTGCAGGGCCAGGTCCACGTCCGTGGGCAGGGCGCGCATCGGCAGCGTCGTCGGCTCCCAGAGTCCGGCGCGCGGGCGGCGGCGGGCGCGGGCGACGACCCAGATCGTGCGGGGGATCAGATGCATCGGAGGTTCCTCCTCGGGGTCACAGGACCCCCTCGGTCAGATGGTCCGGCGTGCCGAACCGGTGGGCGGTCACGGACACGGCCTGTTCGTGCAGGAACGGCAGCAGCTCCACCTCGCCGGCGCTCACCACGGGGCCAGCGTAGACCGCCACGTCGGGGGTGTCGCCGAGCGCCGCGTGCAGCGCGCTCCGCGCCGCCTCGGCCGCCTCCCGGTCGCCGGTCCAGTCGGCGACGAGCCGGATCCGCGCGTCGCCGCCGCCCTCCGTCGCGGGCGGGATGAGGGCCAGCCGCCGGGCGCGGTCGTGGAACGCGGCGTCATCCTCGACGACGACGTCCACCGGCGCGGCCGTGCCGGCACCCTCCGTGCGGGCGGACCGGACCAGCTCCTCCACCCGGCCGCGCACGGCCTCGGCCGAGAGCCCGTCCGCGTCGGGCCCCTCCGCGGTGGGGGTCGGGCGCAGGCTCACGGTCATGGGCGCCCCGGCGCGCAGGCCGGCGGAGACGATGCGCAGCAGGTGGTCGGCGGGCCCCGAGTGCCGGCGCACGAGGACCGGGGTGGGGACGTGACGCAGCACGTTCCGCTCGGCCTCGAGCGCGGAGACGTCCGTGGCCACCCCGAACACGGTGGTCCACGCGTGGGTGTCGAGGGCGCGGGCGGTCTCGAGCCAGGATGCGCCCGCACCGTCGGCCTCGGACCCGGGCCGCCCCTCTCCCCCGGCCCACGTGGGCGCGTCCTCCCAGTCCACGAGGCCGTGCAGGTAGTGCGGCCCGCCGGCCTTCGTGGTGGGGCCGACGACGGAACGCTTCCAGCCGCCGAAGGGCTGGCGGCGCACGATGGCCCCGGTGATGCCGCGGTTCACGTAGAGGTTGCCGGCGCGCACGCCGCGCAGCCACACGTCGATCTCCTCCCGGTCCAGCGAGTGCAGCCCGGAGGTGAGGCCGTAGTCCACGGCGTTCACGATCCCGATGGCCTCCTCGAGCGTCTCGGCCGTCATCACGGCCAGCACGGGGCCGAAGTACTCGGTGAGGTGGGCGTCGGCGCCGGGACGCACGCCGGAGCGGATGCCCGGGCTCCACAGGCGACCCGTCTCGTCCAGCTGCCGCGGACGCAGGGCCCACCGCTCCCCCGGGCCGAGCTCGGTGAGCCCGCGGCGCAGCTTCTCGCCGGGGGCCTCGATCACGGGGCCCATCTCGGCGCGCGGGTCCGCGGGGTGCGCCACGTGCAGGGACGAGGCGGCGTCCAGCAGCTGCCGGTGGAAGCGCTCGGAGGTGGCCACGGAGCCGACGAGCACCACGAGGGAGGACGCCGAGCACTTCTGGCCGGCGTGACCGAACGCGGACTGGACCACGTCCTTCGTGGCCAGGTCCAGATCCGCGGACGGGGTCACGATCACGGCGTTCTTGCCGGAGGTCTCGGCGAGCAGGTGCAGGTCGGGGCGCATCCCCTTGAACAGCCGTGCGGTGTCCCAGCTGCCGGTGAGGATGAGCCGCTCGACGGCCGGGTCGGTCACGAGCGCCGCGCCGACCTCCGCCTCGTCCTCGTCCGCCAGCGTCACCAGGCGCACGAGGTCCGCGGGGTCGTGCCCGGCCAGCGGGCCGCCGTCGTCGAACAGCCCCGAGTCCCGCAGCCCGGCCACGATCAGCTCCCACGCGACCGCGCCCGTCCGCTCGGACTGCGGGGCCGGCTTGAACACCACGGGCGAGCCGGCGCCGAGCGCGGCGAGGACGCCCCCGACCGGGATGGCCACGGGGAAGTTCCACGGCGGGATCACCAGGGTCAGGCGGACGGGCACGGCGCGAGCGCCCTCCACCGCGTCCAGACCGCGGGCCAGGCGCGCGTAGTAGTGCGCGAAGTCCACGGCCTCGGAGACCTCGGGGTCGCCCTGGTCCAGGGTCTTGCCGGTCTCGGCGGCGGCCACCTCCAGCAGGCGGGCCCGGCCGGCGTGCAGGGCCCGTCCGACGGCGTCCAGCGCGTCGGCGCGCTCGTGGCCGGTGAGCGCGCCCCAGCGGGCGCCGGGGTGGGCGGTGGCGGCGATGGCGGCGCGGGCGTCGTCGGCCGTGGTGGCGCGGTGGGCGCGGACGGTGTCCGTCCCGAGGTCCGAGCCCGGGACGGCCGCGAGGATCCGGCGGGCCCACTCCCGGTTGCCGGGCAGCGCGGGGTCCGTGTCCGGGGTGTTGGCGAAGCCGTCCACGGGGGCGGGGGTCGGCCCGTCCTCCCCGCGGGACCGGTCCTGGAGGCGGTTCGGACGGGGCACGGCCGCGTCCAGGTGGCGCAGCGAGGCGCGGAAGCGCTCCTCCTCGCGGGCGAACAGGTCCGCGTCCGCGTCCAGGTCGAACACGGCGGACATGAAGTTCTCCGGGGAGGCGCCCTCCTCGAGGCGGCGCACGAGGTAGGAGATCGCCACGTCGAACTCCTCGGGCCGCACCACGGGCGTGTAGAGCAGCAGGGCGCCGACGTCGGCCCGGACGGCGGCGGCCTGGCCGGTGGCCATGCCGAGCAGCATCTCGAACTCCACCGCGGCCGGGTCGAGCCCGCGGCGCTCGATCAGCCGGTGGGCCAGGGCGACGTCGAAGAGGTTGTGCCCGGCCACGCCGATGCGCACGTGGGCCAGATGCTCCGGGGTGAGCGCGTAGTTGAGCACGCGCTTGTAGTTGGTGTCCGCCTCCTGCTTCGAGCCCACCGTGGCCAGCGGCCAGCCCGTCAGGGAGGCCTGCATCCGCTCCATGGGCAGGTTGGCGCCCTTGACCACGCGCACCTTGACCGGGGCGCCGCCGGCGGCGACGCGGCGCGCGGCCCACTCCTGCAGGCGCACCATGGCCGCGAGCGCGTCCGGCAGGTAGGCCTGCAGCACGATGCCGGCCTCGTAGTCGCGCAGGCCCGGCTGCTCGAGCAGGGCGGTGAACACGTTGAGCGTGAGGTCGAGGTCGCGGTACTCCTCCATATCCAGGTTGATGAAGGTGTCCCGATCCCGGGCGAGCTCGAACAGCGGGGTGAGCCGCTCGGTGATGTCCGCGACGGCCTCGTCGAACGCGTAGGGCGCGTGCGGGGCGGTGGCGGCGGAGACCTTCACGGACACGTAGTCGACGTCGTCGCGGCGGATCAGCGCGGCGATGCCCTCGAGCCGGCGATCCGCCTCGCCCTGGCCGAGGATCGCCTCGCCCAGCAGGTTGATGTTCAGCCGGGTGCCCTCGTCGCGCAGGGCCGCGATGGCCTTGCCGAGCTGTCGGTCCCGCGCGTCGACGATCAGGTGGGAGACCATGTGCCGCAGCACGCCGCGGGCCGTGGGGACGGCGATGCGCGGCACGAGCGGGGCGGCGCGGCCGCCGACGCCGAGGACGGCGCGCAGGGCCGGGGGCAGGAAGCCGGGGGCGCGGCCGGCGAGCTCCCGCAGCGCCCGGGCGGCGATCGCGGGGTCCTCGGGGCGGACCACGTGGTCCACGAAGCGCACGATGAAGTCGAGGCCGCCCGGCTCCTTCAGGGCGCCCGCCAGCTGGCGGGCCGCGAAGTCGGCCTCGTGGTCCCGGGACTCGGCGAGCCAGCGCCGCACCTGCGCGACGGCATCGTCGGCGAGGGCGTGCAGGTCGGCGGGGTCGGGGATCCCGCCGGTCGCGCCGAGGACCCGGTCGAGATCGTCATGGTCCTGGGCGGAGAACATCGCGGTCATGGCCGCACTCTGCACGTGTTCCGGGTCACAGGTCAAACCGCCGCGGCTTCCTGTCAGACGCCTATGCTCGATGGACATCCCCTCGCCGCGCGCCCGCGCGTCGCCGCCGTCTTCCCAGGAGCCCGTCCGCCATGGCCGCCGCCGACCCCGCCCCCACCGACGCGCGGGAGCGCCGGGACGTCGTCGTGCCCGTGCCCGGACCCGAGGACCCGCCCGAGCGGGCCTGGCTCGTCCTGCCCCACCGCCACCCGGTGCCGACGCTGCTGGAGGAGACGCGGGACGCCGTCGTGGGCCTGGCCGAGACGCTCGCCGCCGTGCTGCCGGTCACCGTGCTCGCCCACCCGCGCGACGCCGGGGCGGCGCGGCTGGTGCCCCCGGAGGTGGACCTGCTGCGCGCGCCCGTGGGCTCACCGCTGCTGGGCCGCACCGGGCCGAGCTTCATCCGCCGCCCCGAGGGCCTGGCCGCCGTCGCCTGGCGCAGCGCCGCGGGACTGACCGGGACCGGGCCGCTCGACGGCGCGGCCGCGACGGCCGTGGCGGAGGCGGCGGGACTGCCGCTGCTCACCCCCCTGCTGTGCGCCCCGCGCGGGGCCTGGGTGAGCGACGGCGAGGGGACGGCCGTGGTGGCCGCGGACCCCGTGCTGGACGGGCGGATCAACGGCGCGTGGACCCCCGGCCAGGTGGCCGCCGAGTTCGCCGCCCTGCTGGGGATCACCCGGGTGCTGTGGGTGCCGCCGGCACCGCGGCCGGACACCGGGCCGTGGGGCGGGCCCGGCCACCTGGCCTCGTGGGTGCGGCTGGGGGGCGACGGCGAGGCCGCCGTGCACTGGCGCGGCGACCGGTTCCACCCCGAGCACCCCTACGCGGCGGCGGCGCTGCGCTTCCTGCAGGGCGCCGACGACGCCGCCGGCCGGCCCCTGCGCGTGCGCACGGTGACCGGGGCGGCGCAGCCCGCCGCGTACGACCCGGCCGAGCGGGGCCCCCGCTCCCTCCTGGACACGCTGCCGCTGGGCGCTGCGGTGCTGCGGCCGGCGTTCGAGGACGCCGCGGGCGAGGAGGCCGCGGCCGCCGCGTGCGCGGCACTGCACCCGGGGCTGCCCCAGCTGTCGTTCCCCGCCCCGCCGCTGCTGCGGCTGGCCGGCGCGCTCAACGACCTGGTGCTGCTCCAGCCCCGCCCGTGACCTCGTCCGTCGCGGGACCGTCGTCGTCCCCGCCGTCCGCCGAGGCGCAGTCCTCATCTCCCCCGTGCGCGTCGGATCGCCAGGCCGCCGGGCGCAGCCGTTCCAGGAGCGAGGACTGACGGCGCTCCATCCCCTTCAGGTCCGAGGCGATGAGCGCGTTGATCCAGCGGGCGTTCGGGTCGGCGTCGATCAGCACGGCCTTGGCCAGCAGCGTGCAGGGCAGCGCGAGGATCGCGCCGAGCGGGCCGAGGACCCAGGCCCAGAAGAGCAGGGAGAGGAAGCTGACGGTGGGGATCACGCCGATCGCGTCGCCGGCCACCTTGGGCTGGATCACGGACTGCAGCACGAAGTTCAGCACCGAGTAGCTGACCACCACCCACAGGAAGTCGGACCAGCCGCCCGCCGCCAGGCCCAGGACGGCCGGCGGCAGCAGGCCGATGATGAAGCCGATGTTCGGGATGTAGTTGGTGAGGAAGCTGAGCACGCCCCACACGAGCGCGAGCGGCACGCCGATCAGCATGAGGGCGATCACGTCCAGCACCGCCACGATCAGGCCGAACACCGTGGTGACCACCCAGTAGCGGCGCACGCCCTGGGCGAACTCGACCAGGGCGTGGCCGAACTCGTGGCGGGCGGTGCTGAGCAGGCGGACGCGGCGTTCGACATCCATCGAGTCCATCGCCAGGAAGAACATGCCCATGATCACGGTGACGAGCAGGCCGAAGACCGCGTAGACGTTCGTGGCGATCTTCGTGATGGCGCTGACGGCCGTCCCGGTCACGGTGCTCATGTCGATCGAGGCCAGCTGCTGGGACACCATGTCCGGGGTCACGCCGCGCTCGTTGAGCCAGTGCGAGACGTCCAGGACGATCTGCTGGAAGCGGTCCGCGTACTTCGGCAGCTCCGCCACCAGCTCGAGGCCGGACCACACCATCATGCCCCCGAACACGGCCATCACCGCGACGACCAGCAGGACGGTGGTGGCGGCCCCGAGCACGGGGTGCAGGCCCCGGCGGATGAGCCAGGCCTGCAGGGGGTAGGCCACGATCACGAGGTTCAGCCCCAGGAAGACGGGCGCCGCGATGGAGGCGATCCCCTGGAAGAACTGCACCACCAGCACCAGGCCCGCGAGCGTCAGGACGATCACCAGCATGCGCGGCCACATGCGGTGGGGGCGGCGGATGTCCCAGTCGGAGGCGGGGCTGGACGAGGCGGGCGGCGGGGTCACCCCCGCGGGCTGTGCGGCGCTCACGCGGGCAGTCTATGCGCGGGCCGGACGGGGTAGGGTCGGGACCAGTCCACATCGACAGGGGAGCGCCCGCGCGGCGCTGAGAGTGCGGTCCGCCGCAGACCCTCGAACCTGCTCCGGTCCGCACCGGCGAAGGAAGTCGAGTCTCCCGGTCGACGTCGTCCCGGGATTCCGGTGGCGGCCTCGTCCCGGCCCCTCTGCCGTCCCAGAGGAGAACCGCCATGTCCCGCACCCCGCACCGCGCCCTCGCCGCCCTCTCGGTGGCCGCCCTCGTCCTCACCGGCTGTTCGGTGTCCGGCTCGTCCGGCGACGGGGCGTCGTCGTCCGCCGCCGGCGCCGGCGGCGAGCCGACGACCGTGACGATCATGACGCACGACTCGTTCAACCTGCCCCAGGAGCTCGTCCAGAAGTTCGAGCAGGAGTCCGGCTACACCCTGAAGACCACGGCCCCCGGCGACGCCGGCAGCGTGGTGAACCAGCTCCTGCTGGCCAAGGACGAGCCCACCGTGGACGGCGTCTACGGCGTGGAGGACCACTCGGCGCACCGCCTCGTCCGCGAGGGCGTCGTCGCCGAATACACCCCGCAGGACCTGCCCGCCTCCGCACAGGACCGGATGGTGGAGGACCGCATGACCCCGGTGGACCAGGGCCAGGTGTGCTTCAACACGGATCCGGCATGGTTCGAGGCCCACGACGTCGAGGCCCCCACCTCGATCGACCAGCTCGACGACCCCGAGTACGCGAAGCTGACGGTCGCCACCTCCCCCGTGGCCTCCTCCCCCGGCCTGGCGCTGCTCGCGGCCACCACGGAGAAGTACGGCGACGACGGCTGGCAGGACTGGTGGCAGGGCCTGATGGAGAACGGCGGCAAGATCGCCGACAGCTGGTCCGACGCCTACAACTCGGACTTCTCCGGCGGCGAGGGCAAGGGCCAGTTCCCGGTGGTGCTCTCCTACTCCTCCTCCCCCGCGTTCGCCCCCGAGACCGAGGTGATCGAGGACTCCTGCACCCCGCAGGTCGAGTACGCCGGCGTGCTCGAGGGCGCGAAGAACCCCGAGGGCGCGCAGGCGTTCGTGGACTTCATGCTCACCGAGGAGGTCCAGTCCGCCCTGCCCGAGTCGATGTACATGTACCCGATCGACGAGTCGGTGCAGCTGCCCGAGGAGTGGGCGCAGAACGCGCCGCTCGTCGAGGACACCGTCACCCCGGACCCCGCCCGCATCGACGAGCGCCGCGAGGACCTGCTGAAGGAGTGGACCGCCCTGTCCGAGGCCTCCCGGCGCTGATGTCCGCGCTCACCGAGGTCGCGGCCCCCGGCACGGACCTGCCGCGCCGGCGGGCCCGCGGCCGGGGGGACGGGCTCGGCCCGTGGTGGCTGGTGGCCGCCGTCCTGCCGGTCGCCTTCCTGCTCGTCTTCTTCGCGTGGCCCGTGGCGGCCATGCTCTGGCGCGGGATCGGCGGCGACGCCGAGACGTTCACCGGCGCCGTGGACCTCACCGCCTTCGGGGAGACCCTCGCCCGCGAGCGCACGTGGCGCATCCTCGGCCAGACGCTCGGCATGGCCGCCGCCGGCACGGTGGTCTCGGTGGCGCTCGGCCTGCCGACCGCGTTCGTGCTGCACCGGCGTCGCATCCCGGGGCGGGCCGTGCTCCGCGCCCTCGTGCTCGTGCCGTTCGTGCTGCCCACGGTGGTGGTCGGCGTCGCGTTCCGCGCCCTGCTCGCCCCCGGCGGACCGCTGGGCTTCACCGGGCTGGACCAGACGACCACCGCCGTCGTGCTGGCCATGGTCTTCTTCAACGTGTCCGTGGTGGTGCGCCAGGTGGGCGCGCTGTGGAACGCGCTGGACCCCCGCCAGACCGAGGCCGCCCGCACCCTGGGCGCCTCGCCGTGGCGGGCGTTCCGCACCGTGACGCTGCCCCAGCTCGCCCCGGCGATCGCCGCGAGCGCGGCCCTGGTGTTCCTGTTCTGCGCGTCCGCGTTCGGCATCGTCCAGACGCTCGGCCGGCCCGGCTACGGCACGCTCGAGTCGGAGATCTGGGTGCAGACCTCCGTCTACCTGGACCTGCGGACCGCGGCGGTGTTCTCCGTGCTGCAGTTCGCGGTGGTGCTGGCCGCCGTCGTGGTCTCCGGCGTGACGGCGGCGCGCACCCAGCGGGCGCTGCGCCTGCGGGAGACGCCGCCGGCCCGGCTCACGCGCGCGGACGCGGTCCCGGTGGCCGTGATGCTCGCGGTGGTGGCGCTCGTGGTGGCCCCGATCCTCACGCTCGTGGTGCGCTCCTTCCACACCCGCCACGGCTGGGGGCTGGGCAACTACCGGCTGCTGTCCACGAGCGCGGGCAGCGGGTTCGTGGGCGGGTCGACGCCGGCGCAGGCGCTCGAACAGTCCCTGCGGGTGGCCGTGGACGCCACGCTCGTGACGCTCGTGGTGGCCGTGCCGCTGGCCCTGCTGCTGACCCGGCCCTTCCGCTCACGCGCGGCGCTGGCGGCCCAGCGGGCCCTCGACGGCGCCCTGCTCCTGCCGCTCGGGGTGTCCGCGGTGACCGTGGGCTTCGGCTTCGTCGTGTCCCTGCGGGCCACGTTCCCGGAGCTGGCGGCCTCGGGCGTGCTCGTGCCGCTGGCCCAGGCGGTGGTGGCGCTGCCGCTCGCGGTGCGGGCGCTCGTGCCCGTGCTCGCAGCGGTGGACCCCCGGCTGCGAGAGGCCGCGCGCACCCTCGGGGCGGGCCCGTGGCGGGTGCTGGCCACGGTGGACGGCCCGTTCCTCGCCCGCGGCGTGGGCGTGGCCGCGGGCTTCGCGTTCGCGGTGTCCCTGGGCGAGTTCGGGGCCACGAGCTTCCTGGCGAGCCCGTCCGCGCCCACCCTGCCGGTGCTGATCGCCCGGCTGCTGGGCCGGCCGGGCGCGGACAACTACGGGATGGCGCTCGCGGCGGCCACGGTGCTGGCCGTGCTGAGCGCCGGGATCATGCTGGTGTGCGAGCGGCTGCGCCCCCGGGGCCCGGCCGGGGCGGGAGGTCTGTGATGACGCCGACGACGACGGGGGCCTCCCTCCGGCTGCGGGATGTGGCGATCCGCTATCCGGACGGCTCCACCCCCGTGCGGGGGACGGACCTGGACGTGGCCGCCGGGGAGATCGTGGCGCTCGTGGGCGCCTCCGGCTCGGGCAAGTCCACGATCCTGCGCGGGATCGCCGGGCTCGAGGACGTCGTGGCGGGCACGGTGGAGCTCGACGGGCGGGACGTGGCGGCGGTGCCGACGCACCGCCGGGGCGTGGGGATGGTGTTCCAGGACGGGCAGCTGTTCCCGCACCGGACCGTGGGCCGGAACGTGGCGTACGGCCTCGAGTCCGCCGGCTGGGACCGGGCCCGGCGGCGGGCACGCGTGGCCGAGCTGCTGGACCTGGTGGGCCTGACCGAGCTCACGGACCGGCCTGTGCAGCGGCTCTCCGGCGGGCAGGCCCAGCGCGTGGCGCTGGCCCGGTCGCTGGCCCCGGCCCCGCGGGTGCTCCTGCTGGACGAGCCGCTGTCCGCGCTCGACGCGGACCTGCGCCGGCGCCTGGCCGAGGACATCCGGGCGGTGCTGCGGGCGGCGGGGACGACCGGCGTCGTCGTCACCCACGACCTCGCGGAGGCCGCCGTGATGGCCGACCGCACCGTGCGCCTCGGCGCGGGGGGACGCATCGCGGCGGAGGAGGACGGCCCGGCGGTAGCCTCTCAGGCATGACCCCGCCCGCACCCCGCCCCCGGCTGACCGCCCAGGACGTGGTGGACGCCGCCGTCGGGATCCTGCAGGACTTCGGCATGGGCGACCTGTCCATGCGGCGCGTGGCCGGGGTGCTGGGCGTGCAGGCCTCCGCGCTGTACTGGCACGTGCCGGACAAGCAGTCACTGCTGGCGCGGGTGGCGGACCGGATCGTCGCCGAGGCGGAGGAGACCGTGCGCGCCCGCCGCGTCACGGACCTGGCGGGCCGCGCCGAGGCCGCGGAGGCCGCCCTGCTGCGGCACCGGGACGGGGCGGACGTGGTGCTCTCCGCCCTCGCGCTCGGGCTGGGCGGCCTCGGCCTGCACCGTCTGCTCACCGAGGCGGCGGACACCCCGGAGGACGGGGAGCGGGCCCTGGCGCTGCTGCTGGGCACCGTGTCCCTGCGGCAGCAGCGCGCACAGGCGCAAGCGCTCGGCGTGGCGACCGGCCCGGACGTGCAGCGGCACCGCACGGACCCGCTCTGACCCCTCGTCCGACGCCGCCGCGCGGGAGGCCGAGGAGAGGAGACCTGCCTCCTCACAGGTGCGCTCGGTAAGGTCGCCCAGAGCAGAACAGGTCGGGACGGGTCGTCCCCTTCGTCCACGGCGATCCCGCCCGACCGCCGCAGTACCAGCATGGCCCGCCGGACCCGGCTCACAGTTCCGGCGCGGTCCCCTTCGACACAGCCGGCGAAGCCATGGGAGCACGGATCAACCACCCGCGGACGGTCGTGGACCGGACGCTGCATCACGACGTCGAGCCCGCACACCCCGCGGCGCTCGTCGACGTGGGCTGGGACTTCCGTGGCCCGGGCGCCAAGGCGGAGGAGCAGCACCGCCCGCTGCGCGTGGTCCGTGCCCGCCGGCCTCGGGGCACCCCGCGGGACCGGAACGGCGTCGACCTCACGCGCACCGGCCCCGTCGTCCGATGCAGGTCCAGGCGGAGGGCGGGGCCGTGGTCCACGCGATCCCGTCGTGCAGGTGGCGGTGGACCATCCTGAGACGGCCAGTGGGGGTCAGGGGTGCGTTAGCGTGAGTCATGAGTGGGTCTTTTCGGGCAGGTGGGTTGTTGAGGAACTTCCATCCTGCGGGGCGGGGCCCACTCGTCTCATCTCAGCCGGCGCCTCGTGGCAAGAACCTCATGACCCACAACACCTAGCGTGGGGCCATGAGCACCCATCGCCTGTCCTCCACCGCCCTCGGGTTCGCCGCCGGACTGGGCACCGCGGCCGCTGTCACCGCAGCCCGCAAGATCGCCCTCATGGGCGCCGTGGGGAAGGGCCACCCGCTCAAGCACCGCCTCCTGGACGCGGCATCTGGCCTGGTCCAGCCGAAGTACCCCATGGGCGCGATGAGCACCTATCTCAACGGACTGCACTTCTACGCCGACGACCTCGGCCGACAGGTCGAAGCCAGCCACTTCTGCATCCACCTGCGCCACGACCTGCACCAGTGCGTGATCTTCGACCGCAACGCGCCGGACGCACGGCTGATCGGCATCGAGTACATCATCAGCGAGGAGCGGTTCCGCAGCCTCCCCGACGAGGAGCGGCGCCTGTGGCACAGCCACCACTACGAGGTGAGCTCCGGCGCCCTCACGGCCCCCGGGGTGCCCGAGCTGGCCGAGCACAGTTACTTCGAAGACCTCATCCACACCTACGGGAAGACGTTCCACACCTGGCAGTACGACCGGGACGACTTCCCGTACGGCATCCCCCAGCTGATGATGGGCCTCACCGGCGACGGCCAGGTGGACGAGGCCCTCCTGCGCGCCCGGGACGAGCGCGTGGGCGTGGACACCGCGGCCAAGCGGCGCCACCGCGCGGACATCCCGGTCCCGGACGTGGTGCCGGGCGCGAACAGCTGGGAGCGCGGGCGGGTCGTGCAGACCACGCTCGAGGAGCGCCCGGTGCGGGGCCGCGACGACTGAGGCCGGCGTCGTCGGCAGGGCGCCGTTTCCCGAACGACAGCGGTGCGACACGCCGCCGTTTCCCGAACGAAAACGCTCGGCGGGCCGGCGCCGTCATCCGGATCGGGCGGGGGCGCCCCGCGAACGAAAGCACTTCCGCCGCACGGGTCGCGGCAGCGAGAACGCTGGGCTCAGACCTTGCCCTTGAGCAGTCGGTGCCAGTAGATCCGGGGCTGGCCGAACCGGTCGAAGGCCGCCGTGCTCTTCCGCGGCTTCGTCAGGTCCACGCCGGGGATCGACCGGTCCTCGGAGCCGTCGCGGACGTGCTCGTCCAGGACCAGCTCGTCCCGGCTGACCATCACGGGGATCACGGTGTAGCCGTCGTACTTCTGGAGCGGCTTCCCCGCGTCCGCGGCCTGGATGTTCTGGGTCAGGATCTTGACCTGCCGGCGCAGGGCTCCGCCGGAGGGCCGTGTGCCCAGGGCGGCGGCGTCGCCCAGCGCCCACACGTGCGGGTGCACGGGATGCCGCAGGGTCGCGGGATCCACGGCCGCCAGGCCGGCCTCGCCGTCGTCCGCCAGGCCCGCCTCGGCGATGAACTCCGGGGCCCGCACCACGGGCGTGATGTACGCGGCCGCGACGTCGGTGATCCGCTCACCGGTGTTGAGCACCACCTCGCGGGCCTCGTGGTCCACGGCGTTCACCTCTGCGTCGGCGTGCACACGGATGCCGTACCTCGCCACGGCCTCGGCCAGAGCGGGGTCGATGGTCTGCCGGTCCAGGATCCGGCCGTACGGGGTCACCAGGCGGACGTCCACGTCCGGCAGGATCCCCGTGCGCTCCCACGCCGCGCAGGCCAGGAACAGCGCCTTGAGCACGGTGCCGCCGCACGAGGAGGGCTCAGCCGGCACATTCGCCACCACACGGTCCCCCGCGGCCACACGCGACAGCAGCGCCCGGGCGGCGTCCACGTGCTCGGGCACGTGCGCACTCGCCGCCCATCCGGCGGCGTAGGCCTCACGCAGCCCGTCGATCGCACCCCACCACGGGGTCAGCCCCGGGCAGAGCACCAGGTGGCGGAAGCCGACGGTCAGCCCGGTGCTCGTCACCGCGGTCCGTTCCTCGGCGTCCACGGCCACGACGTGGTCCGGGATCCATTCGACCCCGTCCGGGATGACGGCCCGCATCGGCCGTTCGAACCGGGCCATGTCCGCCTGCCCGCCCGCCGCGTAGTTCAGCATGGGCCGGTAGCGGTGCAGCTGTTGGCCGTCGACGATGGCGACCCGCCCCTGCCGCTTCCGCCGCAGTGCGGCGGCCAGGGACACGCCGGCGTTGCCGCCACCGACGATCAGGATGTCGTACTGCTCTGTCACGTGGTCCTCCGTGGGGTGACGGGGTCAAGGAACGGTACGTCCGCCCCCGCAGACGTGCTCCGCGGCAGACGGGACGTGCTGCCCATCCTCCACTGGGGGCCGGAGCCGGCGCTAGCCCGTAAGGCCCAGCAGCCGCAGCTGGTCGGCGTACTTGCGCATCCCGACCTCCACGGCCTGCGGGTTCTGCGTGTACCAGTCCAGGTGGGTCTGCCGCAGCTGCTCGGCCGGGACGGTCTGTCCGGCCACGGTCCAGTCCTCGGTCGGCTCGGCGTCGAGGTCGAGGGCCTCCACCACGACCGCCTCGAGGGGCGCGCGCACCCCGCCGAGGAGCACGCGGGAGGCGGGCACGGGCTGGACGGCGACGTCGCCCGGCAGGTGCCCGGCCACGCGCTCGGCCACGCGGGTCAGCAGCGTGTTGGTCGGGTGGTTCACGGTGTAGAAGCCGACGCCCCGCTCCGCCGCCACCAGATCCGCCATGGACAGCGTCCCCTTCGCCTCCTCCCTCGCCCGCAGCGCCTGCACGGACGCGGCCGCGGCCTCGCGGATCGCCGCCGGCGCCACCTCCCGACGACGGCCCGTCGCCGCCTCGGCCAGCACGCGCAGGTCGTGGTACGGCACCACGGGCGGGTCCTCCCCCGGCCGCTCGGCCGCCCCGGGCGCGAACTTCCAGTTGCGGAGGGTGACCTGCCAGGGGAAGCGCGAGACGTCGTACACCACGGGGATCCGCACCACGGCGGCGTCCTCGGGCAGCCGGGCCACGAGCTGGTCCGTGCCGATGGGCATGCCCCGGTAGTCGTGGGGGATCGGCTGGGTGACGAGCGCCTTCACGCGCGGCAGCAGCCGCTCCAGGTGCTCGACCTCGTCCGGCTGGACCTCGAAGGCGGGCGGCACGCGCACGCTCACCAGGTCCGCCCCGTGCAGCGGTGTGCCGGGCTCCCCGCCGAGCAGCCGCCGGTAGGACTCGCCCTGGCAGTTGCCCCACACCAGCAGCAGGTCGCCCTCGGGCAGGTCTTCGAGCCCATAGAAGTGGCCGTAGTGCCGGCGTCGTCCCTCGTCCTCGTGCACGCCTGCGTCCTCTCTCCTCAGCCGTCCTCGCGCCGGATCCAGTCGACGCCCGTCTTCCCGAACCACCAGGCCAGGAACGCGGAGAGCGCCGCGAAGTCCAGTTCGTCCAGCTCGCTCATCGGCCCTCCCGTGCTCCGTCCTGCCCGCGATTGTGCCAGCCCCGCGGACACCGGCCCGCTCAGCCCCAGCCGCCCCACCACGCCTCGAGGACCGGCACGGCGGCCACGGGCGCCCAGCCCAGCCGGGAGGCGGGCACCCGCCACACCCGCGCCGTCCCGCCCCGCCGACGCCGCCACCGCGCCCGGGCGCACGTCAGCACGGCGAGCACGTCGCGCTCGGCCCGCTCGCCCGGCTCGCCCAGCACCTCCACGCGCTCGACGCCGGCCCGTTCCAGGCGCAGCAGCCACGCGGCGACGGCGTCCGCGTCAGGCCGGGCTCCGGCCGCGGCGGGCCGCAGCGGCATGCGCACGTCCACGGACCAGTCGGGCACCGACCGCACGGCGTCGAGGTCGCCGCGCGCCGGCGTCGGCGGCAGGTCCTCGGCCGCCGCCGCGCCGCCGTCGGGCTCGCCCAGCAGCCGCACGCGGGGGTCGCCGAGCGCCCGCGTCGCCGCCTCGTCGAGGCCGCCCACGACGCCGACCCGCGCCCCCGGTGCCGCGCGCAGCACGGCGTCCACCGCCACCACGGCCGCCGCCGCGCCGTCCGCGCCCTCCGGCACCCGCACGCGCGCCTCGACCCGCAGCGGGCCGGCCAGGGACAGGCCGTGGCCGCGGGCCGTCGTCGCGGGGATGCGGGAGGCGAGCACGAGCGCCTCGCGGGCCTTCACCCGGGCGGCCTCGGCGGTGTCGCCGCGTCCGCCGAAGTCGGCGCCGGCCTGCCACGCCACGGCGTCCGGCGCGTGGCGCAGGGCCGCCCCCACGCGCCACAGCCGGTGCGCCAGCTCCCAGTCCTCCCCGCCGTAGCCCACGAACGCGGGGTCGAAGCCGCCGGCGTCCTCGTAGACCTCGCGCGCCATCGTGAGCACGGCCGAGATGACGTACCGGTAGCCGGTGGAGTCGGCGCGGCGCAGGTCGTCCGTCGCGCGGTACCCGTCACCCAGCCACGCCGGCTCAGCCAGGCGGGAGCTCTCCGGCACCTCGTCCCCGGGCCGCCAGCCGTCCGCCCAGGCCCGCTCCAGCCAGGCCTCGGCCAGGTGCCGCCGCCGACCCACCACCGCGGCGTCCCGGGGCGCCGTGGCCACCGCCGCCAGCG
Organism: Micrococcus sp. KRD077; assembly: GCF_017168505.1. NCBI lineage: Bacteria > Bacillati > Actinomycetota > Actinomycetes > Micrococcales > Micrococcaceae > Micrococcus > Micrococcus sp. KRD077. The sequence continues at coordinate 61,164 of NZ_JABFAZ010000037.1, forward strand.
CCGCGGCGAGGTACCCGGGCTCGGGGAGCATGTCCCCGTCGAGGAAGGCGAGCACGTCGCCGTCGGCCGCCTCCGCCCCGAGCGCCCGGGCCGCCGAGGCGCGGAACCCGCGGTCCCGCTGGCGCACGGTCACCACGTCGAACGGCAGGCCCGGGTCCACCCGGGGCGGGACGGGCGAGCCGTCGTCGGCCACCACGAGCTGCAGCCCGCCGGTCAGGCCGCGCTGGGCCGCGAGCGCGGCCGTGAGCCGGTCGAGGTCCGCCTGGGCCCGGTAGTAGGGCACCACCACGGAGACGGCAGCGCTCACGTCCACCTGTGCACGCGGCGGAGCACGTCGAAGAGCATCCGCGCGCAGTCCTCGGCCCCGGGCGAGAGGTCCACGGCGGGGTCGAGCCACGTGCGCTCGGGGTCCTCGACCGCCTCGGCGATCGCCTCGGCCAGCGCGAAGGCCGGCGACCCGTTCGGGTGCACGAGCCGCAGGGTGCCCGGGCGCAGGCGCTCCATCTCCTCCGTGTAGCGGCCCGCGGAGGCGATCGCCCGCCGCCCCACCGAGGTCCACGCCGCCAGGGACCCGGACGCGGACACGTTGCGGTGCGCCGCGAACGGGATGCCCGCCGAGAGCAGGGCCGCGTCCGCGAACTCGTCCGGCACGAACCCGGTGACGCGGAACTCCAGGCCGCGCGCCTCGGCGTCGCGGGTCAGCTCCGCCACGAGGTCGTCATGCCCGATGCTGACGGGTCCGAGCGCCGTCAGCCGGCGCGGCGCCCCGGAGTCCGGGCCCCACTGGCGGTGCAGCTCGGTGAGGGCCTCCAGGGCGAGGGCGTGCCCCTTGCCCGGGTAGACGAAGCCGAAGAGCACGAGGTCCCGGTCGAGGCCGGCCATGCTCTCCGGCACCACCGGCTCGGCGCGGGCGGCCGCGGCCCGGCGGTCCTCCACGGGCAGCGGGACCACGTCCGCGGCCACGTCCACCAGGTCCGCCAGCAGCGCCCGCTCGTGCTGCGAGGAGACCACGACGCCGTCCACCGCCTGGGCGAGCCGCGCGTATGCCTCGCCGCGGCGGCGGTAGCGGCCGTCGCCCTCGGCGGGCTGCGGGATGTCGTGCAGGGTGAGCGTGGTGCCCTCGGGCAGGACGTCGACGAGCAGGTCCGCAGCGGCGGTCGCGGTGGGGCCGAACAGCGCGTCCGTGACGTCCAGGTGCACGGCGGCGCCCAGCGCGCGCGCCTCCTCCAGCACGGGCACGAGGCCCCGGAACGCCGCGACGTCCTCCGCCGTGAGCAGCTCCACCTCGGCGCCCACCCGACGGAGGGCGGCGGCGGTCTGCCGGCCATGGCGCACCACGCCGTGCTCCGGCGCGCCCACGGTCACGTACAGCACACGCCCCTGCGGCTGCGAGTCCACGTCCACGATCCCCTTCACCTGCGGCGGCGCTCCTCGACGCGGCGGCGCGCCGGAACGGACAGGATGCCGCTGCTCCGATTCTCCGATCCTGCCCTGACAGACTAGATTTCGCGACCCCCGACCCGGGACGGGGACACGCCGCCCGCGCGGCATCGCATCCCCCAGGTCAGGAGGCCCTCCCCCGTGAGCATCACCGTCCAGCACGTGCCCGCGCAGCACCCGTACACCCGCGCGATCCGCCCCCTCGACCCGGGCGCCGCGCCGGACGTGGAGTTCCTGCCGGACCCGCCGGTGCCGGGCGCGCCCGCACACCAGTGGTGGCCGCCCCGGGCCCTGCACGCGGAGTGGCTGGCCGAGCACCGCCCGGACGTGCTGCACGTGCACTTCGGCTTCGAGCACTTCAGCCCCGCCCAGCTGGCCGCCGCCCTGGACGCGCAGCACGCGCACGGGGGCGCCGTCGTCGTGACCGTGCACGACCTCGAGAACCCGCACCTGACAGACCAGGGCCCCCACCGGGACCGCCTGGCCGTGCTGCTGGGCCGCGCGGACGCCGTGCTCACGCTCACCCCCGGCGCCGCGGCGACCCTCGCCCGCGACTACGGCGTGCGCGCCCTCGTGGTCCCCCACCCGCACATCGTCCCGCTCGAGGACCTCGTGGCGCAGGGCGACGACGACGCCCCCGGCGCGGAGCCCGGCCTGCTGCCCCCCGACGCGTCCGACGACGGCGACGGCGCGGCCGCCCCCGCCCGCCTGCTGGTGCACGCCAAGGACCTGCGGGCCCAGGTGGCCCCGGTGGCGCTGCTGCCGGTGCTCGCCGCCGCCGTCGCGACGCTGGCCGACCGCGGCCTCGACGCGCGGGTGACCGTGGAGGTCCAGGACACCGTGCAGGACGAGGACGCCCTGGCCGCGCTGCGCGCGGGCTGCGCCCACCACGGCTTCGAGCTGTGGCAGCACGACCGGCTCGACGACCCCGCCCTGCACGCGCTGCTGCGCGACGTGGACGTGTCCGTGCTGCCGTACCGCATCGGCACCCACTCGGGCTGGGTGGAGATGTGCCGGGACCTGGGGGTGCCGGTGGCCGTCGCGGACATCGGGCACATCGCGGACCAGTCCGGCGCCTGGTTGACCCCCGACTCGCTCGCCGCGTTCGACCCGGAGGATCCCGACTCCCTCGCCGACGCGCTCGAGACGCTGGTGCGCGCCCGCGCGCGCACGGCCCCCGCCGATCCCGCCGCCCGGGCCCGGCAGCGCCGTCGCGTGGCGGCCGCCCACGTGGCGGTCTACCGCGAGGCCCTCGCCCGGGCGCGCGGGGCGCTGCCGAGCGTGTCCGTGCTGGTCATCACGGGGCACCGGGACGAGCACCTGTCCCGCGTGATCGCCGGGCTGGAACGCTCCCACCGCCGCCCGGACCAGGTGGTCGTGGTGTTCATGGGCCAGCCGGACGGGCGCGTCCCGGCCACGGACCTGCCCGTCACCGTGGGGCACGTGGCCGCCGACGCCGGGCTGCCCCTGGCGCAGGCCCGCAACCGCGCGGCCGAGCTCGCCACCGGCGAGATCCTCGTCTTCCTCGACGTGGACTGCATCCCAGCCGCCGAGACCGTCGGCGTGCTGGCCACCGAGGTCGCGGCCCACCCCGGGTCCGTGGTGATGGGCCGGCCCCGCTACCTGCGGCCGGGCTGGACCCGCGACGTCGGGGAGGCCGACCTGACCTCGCATCGCGCCGACGCCCTGCTGCGCCGCCTCTCCGTGCCCCACCGGGCGCGCGCGCACCTGACCGCCGGGCCCTCGGACGAGTGGCACCTCGTGTGGACGCTGATCCTGGCGCTGCGGCGCGCGGACCTGGCCCGCATCGGCGGTTTCGACGCGGGCTTCACCGGCTACGGCGCCGAGGACACGGACCTGGCCTTCCGCGCCCGCGACGCCGGCCTGACGCTGCGGTTCAGCCCCGCCGAGGCGTTCCACCAGCACCACGGCGTGATGACCCCGCCGCTGCACCACCTCGAGGACATCCTGGTCAACGCCCGCCGCTTCCGGCAGGTGCACGGCCGATGGGCCATGGAGGGGTGGCTGCGCGCGTTCGCGGACGCGGGGCTGATCGCGTGGGACCCCGAGGGCGAGCGGCTCGAGCTGCTGCGTCACCCCACGGAGGCGGAGCTGACGGCCGCCCGCCGCGACGACGCCGCGTACTGAGGGGCGAGGCGCCGGGGGCGTGCCGGACTCAGCCCAGGGCACCCTCGATCGCCGCCTCCCAGCGCCGCCGGTACTCGCCCGGCGCCACGAGCAGCAGGCCCGCGAGCCGGTCGGCGGCGGCCGGGTCCGCGAGGGCGCCGCGCACCGCGCCGGCCCAGTCCGCGTCCGGGTCCTCCCACGCGCACCACGGCACACCCGCGGCCCGGTGGATCTCGCGGACGAACACGCGCTGCTCGTCGAACGGCCGCGGCTCGGGGGCGAGCACCACGGGACGGCCGGAGCGGGCGGCGTCCACCACGGCGTTGTGCCCGGCCGAGACCACCACGACGTCGGCGTCCGCGGCCCGGCGGGCCGGCGCCTGGACCCAGCCGTGCAGCGTCACAGTGGCGGGCATCGCCTCCGCCGCGAGCCCGCCCGGCGCCTCCGGCTCGCCCACCCCGGCGATCGGGCCGTACACCTCCCACGTCGCCTCCGGCACGGCGGACGCCGCCCGGGCCAGGTCCGCGGCCCGCACCCCGCCGCCGCCCGTCCCGGCGATCACGGCGACGCGCGGGGCGGTGCCGGCGGACGCCGTCGTCGTGGCGCGGGTGCCGAGCCGGCCGGTGACGTCCGCGACCCCGAGGTAGGTGACCCGGCCGACGTGGGCGGCGCGCCAGGCGGGGACCTCGAGCTCGGCGGCGTAGTGGGCGAAGAGGCCGTCGGCCTCGGCGTAGACGAGGGCGTGCGCGGGGTCGGTGCGCTCGCCGTGCATGCGGCGGTGCAGCACGGGCCAGCCCGCCAGGCGCAGGAACAGGGCCGCCTCCACGGACACGTCCACCACGCACACGTCCGGGTCCACCCGTTGCGCCGCCGCGTGGAGGGCGTCGAAGCGCGCCCGGATCTCGGTCCCCACCGGGGACCAGTGCAGGGGTGAGCGGGCCGGCTGCTGGTGGCCGGGCACGAGGTCCGAGGGCAGCGGGATGACGGGGACGTCCGCGGGCAGCAGTTCGGCCGCCCGGGGGTGGGCGGTCACGACCGTCACGTCGAACGCCCCGGTCGACGCCAGGCCGGCGGCGTGCCGCAGGTGCCCCGCCCCGTGCTGGTGGGCGTAGTAGAGGACCCGCCTGCGGGCCGGAGCCATCAGAGGGACTCCAGGTCCGCCGCATCGGCGGACGGGCGCGGGACCCCCTGCGGGTCGAACCCGTACGCGTCCTCGGCGGCGGCGAGGTCACGGGCGTCCTCGGCGGCCTGCTCGAGCAGGTCCACGTAGCCCTCCACCATGGTCTCCGCGCTGAACCGGCAGGCCCACGCGCGCACGCGTCCCCGGTCCTTGCGGCGGGCGTGACGGATCGAGACCGCGAGCTCCTGCGCCGTGTGGTGCACGGCCAGTGCGCCGGCCTGCGGGGCGACGATCTCCCCCATCGCGCCGCTGAGCAGCGCGGCCACCGGCACGCCGAGCGCCATGGCCTCCACCACGGCGAGCCCGAACGGCTCGGCCCACAGGGGCGTGGCCAGGAAGACCTCGCCCGTGGCGAGCATGTGCGGCAGCGCGTGGTGGTCGAGGTGGCCGTGGTAGACGGTGTCCGGGCCGAGCCGCGGCACGACCTCGCGGGCGTGGTACTCCTCGTCCGAGATCGGCCCGGCGAAGTGCAGCTCCATGCCCGCGATCCGGGCGGCGTCGATCGCCACGTGCAGGCCCTTCTCCGCCGTGATCCGGCCCGACCACACGGCGCGGCCACGCACGGGGACGGCGTCGGAGACCCAGTGGTGCAGCTCGATCCCGTTGGGCACCACGTCCACCCGGGGCAGCCGGTGCTGCCAGGCCAGCGCGTTCGACGCGGACACCGAGGCCCACCGGTGGTGGTGGGGGGCCGTCCAGTCCGGGGCGTCGACGACGGCCAGCACCTCCGCCAGCGTGGCCGGCGTGTGCAGGACGGTGACCATGGGGCGGGCGCGCAGCAGCTCGAGCGGCGCCGGGGAGAGGGAGTTGTTCAGGACGGCGTCGGAGTCGTCATCGAGGATCAACGCGCAGGCCCGGCGGGCGGCCGCCTCGCGCACGCGGGCGCCCGCGCGGCCCGGGCCGGCGCCCTCGGCGGGCAGCACGGCGACGACGTCACCCGGCAGCCGGGTGCCCTCCCGTGCGTAGACCGTGACGTCGTGGCCCCGGCGCACGAGGTGCTCCACAGTCATGGCCGTGTGCATCTCCAGCCCGCCCTCGTAGGGCGAACGGATGGGGTGGAGCATGTGGGTGAGCACGCTGATGCGCATCGGCGTCCCCTTCCCGGCCCGGGCCGGGCCGAACGGCCCCGTGCGGGGCGGCAGAAGCGCGACTGACCTGCGGTGAGACGACCGCGTCACGTCCGCGCTGACGTACCCCGGCACTGTAGACACCCGGGGGGTCCCCCCGGAAGCGCCGACCCCCCTCCCGGGGGTGAGGGCAGGGCAGGCGCACACCCCCCCGTCACGAGAAAGTCCCGGCCCGCGATCTCAGGGATCGCGGACCGGGACGGCCCGTGGAGCTAAGGGGAATTGAACCCCTGACCTTTTCATTGCGAACGAAACGCTCTACCAACTGAGCTATAGCCCCAGGTCATGCCCTCCCGCAGGAGTGCACCGGACCATCATACGCCCGACGCCCCCGATCCTCCAATCCGGCGGCGCCCCGCGGCGACCACGCCGAGCACCACACCCGCCAGATCCGCGACGACATCCACCGGGTCCCCCGTCCGCAGCGGCACCCACGCGTGCTGCACGAGCTCGCTCACCGGCGCGTGCACCGCGAACGGCAGCGCCCACCACGCGCTCCGCCCCCGCCACACGGCGAGGAACGCGGGCAGCGCGAACACGGCCACGTGGATCGCCTTGTCCAGTCCGGGCACGGTGAACCCGGCCTCCGGCACCTGCTCGCCCGGCAGGTACAGCACCACCAGCTGCACCACGACGGCGACGGCCAGCGCCGCCGCCAGGGCGCGGCGCCGTCGTCGGGAAGCGGGGGCGGAGGGGGCGGCCGGGGAGCCGGAGGGAACGGTCATCCGCCCATTCTGTCCGGCTTCCGTGCCGGGCGCTCCTGATCCCGACCCCGCTGAAAAGGCTCTATGTTTTTGCCATTTCTGCGCCGACCATGTGAGGATCAGCCCATCCGGGCGGGCTCGTCCCGCCGGGATGCCGGTGTTGACAGCGCCGCCCAGGGCCGAGGGACCGCGATGGCTTGAGCAGAGAGCTCGCCGTTCGTGGACTCGGGACCCGGCGGGATGCCCTCCACCTCCCCGGCCCCTGGCCGCGACGTGATCGGTACGCCACCCTCCGCCCTGCGGAGCCATGCCCGGACCGGACCGCGCCGGGAGATCGGGACGTCCGTAGTCACTCGCGCGAAAGGAAGTTCGATGCCGCCCTCCCAGGACGCAGCATCCCTGACCCAGCTCGGCGTGATCGGGGTGATCCTGCTCGTCGCGCTGTTCTACGGCGGGACCATGATCATGTCCGTGGCCATCTCCAAGAAGAAGGAGAACGCCGACGCCTACATGACGGCCGGCAATCGGATCGGCTTCGGCGTGTCCGCCGCCTCCATGACGGCCACCTGGATCTGGGCCGCCTCCATGTACGCCTCCGTGACCGCCGGCTACACGTACGGCGTCTCCCGTGCTCGGCTCCGTCATCTCCCTGACCTCCAACTTCATCGCCGGCGGCGCCCTGATCTCCCTGCTGTCCCCGCTGTCCTTCGGCGCGGGCATCCTGATCGTGGCCGCGGGCGTGCTGCTGTACACCCTGTGGTCCGGCTTCCGCGCCTCCGTGCTCACCGACTTCGCCCAGGTGATGGCCATGCTCGGCGCGACCGTCATCATCATCCCCGCCGTGTTCTTCGCCGCGGGCGGCCCGGGCATGTTCCAGGCCGGCGTCGAGGCCGGCCACGTCACGGCCCAGCAGCAAAGCTTCTTCTCCTCCGAGTCGTTCATGAACCAGGGGGCGCCGTACATCGCCGCCGTGCTGGCCTACGCGATCGGCAACCAGACCATCGCCCAGCGCCTCTTCGCCGTGCGTGAGGACCTCATCAAGCCCACCTTCATCACGGCCACCCTCGGCTACGGCGGCACCGTGATCGGCGTCGGCATGCTCGGCGTCATGGCGCTCTACCTGGGCGTCGAGCCGCTCGACGGCGACGTCAACAACCTCCTGCCGCAGATGGTCGCCGACCACCTGCCGCTGGCGCTCGTGGCCCTGGCGTTCCTGATGATCATCGGCTCGCTGTCCTCCACCGCCGACTCGGACCTGTCCGCCCTCTCGTCGATCGTGATGACGGACGTCTACGGCCAGTCGGTCGGCCGCAAGAACGCCGACCCGAAGACCATGCTGCTGATCGGCCGCATCACCATGATCGTGGCGACGGCGGCGGCCCTGTACTTCGCCACCGCCAAGTTCGACATCCTCGACCTGCTGGTCTTCGTGGGCGCCCTGTGGGGCTGCCTCGTGTTCCCCGTGATCGCGTCCTTCTACTGGGGCAGGATCACCAACGTCGCGTTCACGGTGTCCGTGCTCGCCGCGCTGGCCGTGTTCCTGCCCGTGCGCTTCGAGTGGATCCCGATCGAGGGAGCCTGGGCGTTCGTGGTGGAGACCCTCGCGATCCTCGGCGTGGGCGTCGTGCTGGGCATCATGTGCTTCGGCTTCTTCGGCCTGCGTCCGGCGGTCGTGGTCGGCGCGATCGCCTCGGTCGTGATGCTGTTCCTCGGCTACGGCTTCCTGCGGGACTACGCCACCCTCACGGGCTCGCTCGTGGCCTACGCCGTGTCCTTCCTCGTGTGCTGGGGGCTGTCCGTCCGCTCCGGGCAGGACTTCGACTTCGACCGGATCGCGCGCGTGACCGGCGACTTCGACCCCGCGACCGAGGACCTGCCGCAGGTCGAGCGCGCCTCGGCCCCCGTGTCCTGATCCCCCGTCCACCGACTCACAAGGAGCATCCGCATGACCGTCGGTCTCACCCTGTACGTCCTGATGTGGCCCGTCCTCGTGCTGGCCGTCCTCGTCGCGATCGCCCGCGGCTTCGTCGCCGACTGGGCCGCGGCCCGCCGCGAGGGCCGCTCGATCATCTGAGGCCTCCGCCGGGGGCGGCCCGTGACCCTGGTGGTCCTCGCCCTCGACACGGTCTTCCGCCTGACGCCCGCCGAGACCTCGGCCGCCATCCCGGGCATCGCCGGGCTCGAACACTTGCTCGTGACCGCCGGTCTCGCGCTGCTGTTCGTCGCCCTGTACGGCGGCGTGCGGGAGCGTCAGGCCCACCTCGAGACGGGCCGCGCCGGCGGCGCCGTCGTCGAGGGGGCCTGACCCGCTCGATCCCCTGCTATACCGCGCCCGCGTCAGCGAGCGCGGTCGAGCAGGATCACGTCCAGGCGGCGCGGCCCGTGCACGCCTTCGACGCGCTCGAGCTCGATGTCGCTCGTGGCCGAGGGACCGGAGATCATGGTGATCGGCGCCGTCGCCTCCACGCGGGCCAGCGCCTCCGGGAAGAGCTCCACCACGGAGTCCAGCGGCACGATGCACACGTGGTGGTCCGGGACCAGGGTGATCGCCCGGCGGCCCTCGTCCGGGCGGCCGCTGAGGAAGATCGTCCCGGTCTCCGCGCAGGAGACCGTCGAGGACGTCACCACCGCGTCCACCTCGTTCAGCGCGTCCACGCTGAGGGGCTCGCGCTCGCCGTCGTGGGCGCCGCGGACCGCGGCCCGCTCCCCCGTGTGGCCCACCGCGGGCTCCGTGATGCGCTCCCGGCCTGCCCCGCGGGAGTCCGTGGGGAGCCAGTCCGGCTCCAGGCCGGCCGGCACCACGTACCGGGCGTCCGGGCCGAGCAGCTCGGCGATGGCCGCGGCCACCGTCTCCTCGGTCTCGTCCCGCACGGAGGCCCGGTAGTCGATCAGCCGATCGCGCAGCATCTCCACCACCTCGGACCGGTCCCGGGAGGAGGTCCGCCGGTAGGTGCGCTGCACCGGGTCCGCGACCGGCCCGTCCGCCGTCGCCTCGCGGATGCGCCGCAGGATCTCGGCCTTCGCCTCGCTCATCGTCCGTCCTCCTCGACGTGCTCGTCCTCCTGGCGGTCCAGCCCGGCGACGCCGTCCAGGGCGGTCCGGTGCTCGGTCTCATCCTTGTGGCGGGCCCACCAGTTGCGGAAGGACTCCCGCGGGGGCGCCGGCACGTCACGCTCGTCGGTCCACCCGCCGGCGATGCCCGGCAGCCAGCCGAGCACCCGGTCCGGCCCGGCCGCGACCCGGCCCAACCCCAGGCCCCGCTCGGCCAGCGACATGCGCCGACCCGAGGACATCACCACGGAGGCGCCCTTCATCGCCACGTCCATCTGCGAGGGCGTGACGGACTCCACAGCCGCCTTGGCGCGGGCCAGGGGGCCGGCAGCGGCGTCCTTCTCCGTGCGCAGGGCCTTCCGGGCGGCGTGGGTGGCCTGCACGTCCTCGTCCCGGAGGTGGATGAGGATCGAGGGGATGTCGATGGCCACGGGGCAGACGTCGTAGCACGCGCCGCACAGCGTGGAGGCGTAGGGCAGGGTGCCGTTCTCCCCCGCGTCCACACCGGTGAGCTGCGGGGAGAGGATCGCGCCGATCGGGCCCGGGTAGACCGAGCCGTAGGCGTGGCCGCCGGTCTGCTCGTACACGGGGCACACGTTCATGCACGCCGAGCAGCGGATGCAGTGCAGCGCGGAACGGCCCTTCGGGTCGGACAGCACCGCGGAGCGGCCGTTGTCCAGCAGGACCAGGTGGAACTCCTGAGGACCGTCGCCCTCGGTGACGCCCGTCCACATGGAGGTGTACGGGTTCATCCGCTCGCCCGTGGACGAGCGCGGCAGCAGCTGCAGGAACACCTCGAGGTCCTCGAAGGTGGGCACGAGCTTCTCGATGCCCATCACGGTGATCAGCGTCTCCGGCAGGGTCAGGCACATGCGGCCGTTGCCCTCCGACTCGACGACGGAGAGCGTGCCCGTCTCGGCGACGCCGAAGTTCGCCCCGGAGATCGCCACCTTCGTGCTCAGGAACTTCTCGCGCAGGTGCCGGCGTGCGGCCTCGGCCAGATCGGCCGGCTCGGAGGTGAGGCTCTCGTCCGTGTCCGGCATCTCCCGGCGGAAGATGTCCCGGATCTCCCGGCGATTGCGATGGATCGCCGGGACGAGGATGTGGCTGGGCCGGTCGTGGCCGAGCTGGACGATGAGCTCGGCCAGGTCCGTCTCGACGGCGGCCACGCCGGCATGCTCGAGCGCGGCGTCCAGGCCGATCTCCTGGGTGGCCATGGACTTGACCTTGATCACCTCGTCCACGCCCTTGGCGGTGACGAGCTCCGTGATGATGCGGTTGGCCTCGGCCGCGTCCCGGGCCCAGTGCACGACGCCGCCGCGCGCGGTGACCTCGGACTCGAGCCGCTCCAGGAGCGCGGGCAGGTCCGCCATGACGGACTGCTTCAGCGCGGAGCCGGCGGCGCGCAGCTCCTGCCAGTCCGGCAGCTCCTCGACGACGCCGGCACGCTTGGCACGGATGGTGTGCGTGGCCCGGCGGATGTTGGCGCGCATCTGGCCGTTCCCCAGCTGCTCGCGGGCAGACTCGGGGAACGGGGTGTTCAGCAGGATCTCGCCCTCGCCGTGGACGGGGCGGACGGTGGGCATTCCCAGGCGCACGCGGGTGGGTGCGGTGCTCATCGGCGGGCCTCCTCAACACGGGCGGACGGTCCGCGGCGGGCGCCGGCGGACGCGGGGATGGACAGTTCGACGGGGCCGTCGACCTCGAGCGGGTTCTCCCGGGTGGCCGCGAGGATCTCGGCGAGGTGCACGGTGCGCAGCGGGCGGCCGTCCTGGCCGCGCGCCTCGCGACGGTGCATGGCCCCGTCCAGGTGGAGCAGGCAGGACGCGTCGCCGCCCGTGCAGAGGGAGGCGCCGGACGCGGTGACCTTCTCGATCTTCTCCTCCGCGATGGCGGCGGAGACGTCCGGGTTCTTCAGGGAGAAGGTGCCGCCGAAGCCGCAGCACTCCTCGGCGTCCGGCAGCGGTCGCAGGTCGATGTCCGCGACGGTGCGCAGCAGGTCCTCCTGGCGCGAGCCCAGGCGCAGCAGGCGCATGCCGTGGCAGGAGGGGTGGTAGGTCACGGTGTGCGGGAACCAGGAGCCGAGCTGGGCCCCGGCGTCCGTCACCCCGAGGACGTCCGTGAGCAGCTGCGACAGCTCGAGGGTGCGGGAGGCGACGACCTCGGCGTCGCGGGCCAGACCCTCGTCCCCGCCGGAGCGGGCGACGTCCGGCTGCTGGTGGCCGAGCGAGGCCACGCAGGAGGCGGAGGGGGCGACGGCGAGGTCGTAGTCGGCCTTCATGAAGGTGCGGACGTGGTTGCGCACGACGGGCAGGGCGTCCTCCATGTATCCGCTGTTGACGTGCATCTGCGAGCAGCAGACCTGGCCGGGCGGGAAGACGACCTCATGGCCGAGCCGCTCGAGGATGCGGACGGTGGCGAGGGCCACCTTGGGGTACATCGCGTCCACGATGCACGTGGCGAACAGGGCGATTCTCATGCCGGTCTCCGTTCCGGACGGGGCGCCTGGGGCGCCGTGCGGTGCCGCAGCACACGGGTGCCGTAGTGGTCAGACCATATCATGCCAGCCGCTTGCGAGGTGACCGCCCTCACAGTACGCTCCTTGGTCTGACCACAGTGGTCCGACCATCACCGGCCCGACCGGATCCCGCCCCGTCCCCTCGCCCACCGGGAGACC
>NZ_JABFAZ010000038.1:0-13228 GCF_017168505.1 Micrococcus sp. KRD077
CGTGGGCACCCGAGGATGCCCCCCGGCCCCTGTGGCTCGGCGGCATCCACTGGCCCGGCGAGCGGGGGGTGGCCGCGACCTCGGACGGGGACGTGGCCGCCCACGCGGCGTGCAACGCCCTGCTCTCCGCCGCCGGCCTCGGCGATCTCGGGGCCGTGTTCGGCGTCGACCGGCCCGAGATGGCGGACGCGTCCGGCGCGGACATGCTCCGCGAGGTGCTGCGCCTGCTGACGGAGGCGGGCCTCGCCGTCGGGAACGTGGCGGTCCAGGTGGTCGCCCCCCGGCCCAAGGTGGGCGCGCGCCGCGCGGAGATGGAGGCCGCCCTGTCCGCCGCCCTCGGCGGGGCCCCCGTGTCCGTCTCCGCCGCCACCACGGACCGGCTGGGGTTCATCGGGCGCAAGGAGGGGCTGGTCGGGATCGCGACCGCGCTCGTCATCCCTGCGGCCTGAGTCCGCGCCGGCGCACCGACTAGGCTGGCAGAGCCCCGTCAGGACCCCGCCCCTCCGGAAGGACCGCGCCCCATGGCCCAGCGCTTCTACGACACCCGCACCGCGCAGGTCCGGGACTTCGAGCCCCTCGTGCCCGGCGAGGCGTCGGTGTACTACTGCGGGGCCACGGTGCAGGGCATGCCGCACGTGGGCCACGTGCGCAGCGCGATCGTGTTCGACATCCTCATCCGCTGGCTCGAGGCCACCGGGCTGCGCGTCACCTCGGTGCGGAACGTGACGGACATCGACGACAAGATCCTCGAGCGCTCGGCCGCCTCCCACGAGGCCGGCTTCGAGGCCTCGGACCTCTACCCGGCCCGCGAGCCGTGGTGGGCCCTGGCCTATCGGTTCGAGAAGGCGTTCGACGCCGCCTACCTCGCCCTCGGCGTCCGCCGTCCCACCTACGAGCCGCGCGCCACCGGCCACGTGCCCGAGATGTTCGCGCTCATCGAGCGCCTGATGGAGCGCGGCCACGCCTACCCCGCGCAGGACGGCTCGGGCGACGTCTACTTCGACGTCCGGTCGTGGGAGCGCTACGGCGAGCTCACCCGCCAGCGCGTGGAGGACATGCAGGACGCGCCCGACGCCGACCCGCGCGGCAAGCGCGACCCCCGCGACTTCGCCCTGTGGAAGGGCGCCAAGCCCGGCGAACCCGCCACCGCCGTGTGGGAGTCGCCCTGGGGGGCCGGCCGCCCCGGATGGCATCTGGAGTGCTCGGCCATGTCCACGAAGTACCTCGGCACCGAGTTCGACATCCACGGCGGCGGCCTGGATCTGCGGTTCCCGCACCACGAGAACGAGCTGGCCCAGTCTGCGGCCGCCGGTGACGGCTTCGCCCGCTTCTGGCTGCACAACGGGCTCGTCACCTACGGCGGGGAGAAGATGTCCAAGTCCGTGGGCAACACGATCTCCCCCGAGGAGATGCTCGGCATGGCCCGCCCGACGGCGGTGCGCTACTTCCTGGGGCAGGCCCACTACCGCTCCCAGCTCGACTACCGGCCCGGCGCCCTCGACGAGGCCGAGGCCGCCGTCGAGCGCATCGAGGGCTTCACGGCCCGCGCCCGGGCCGCGGGTGCCGTCCCGCCCGCCCCCGACGGGGCGCTCGCGGACCGCGTGCCCGCCGCCTTCCGCGCCGCCATGGAGGACGACCTCAACGTGCCCCAGGCGCTCGCGGCCCTGCACGAGGCCGTGCGCGCCGGCAACTCGGCGCTGGCCGGGCAGGACCTCGACGCCGCGGCCGCCCGCCTGGCCGAGGTGGAGGCCATGACCGCGGTGCTGGGCCTGGACGACGTGCCCGAGGGCGACGACGCCGCGGCCGGCCCGGTGTCGGACGCCCTCGACTCGCTCGTCCGGTCGCAGATCGAGGCGCGGGCGCAGGCCCGCGCGGACAAGGACTGGGCCACCGCGGACCGCATCCGCGACGCGTTGGCCGCGGCCGGCGTCGTGGTGGAGGACGGCGCCGACGGCGCCACATGGCGCCTGGCGGACTGACACCTAGACTGGAGGGCGATCCGGCGGCGCCCCGCGTGCCGCCGCCCCCGTCCCCGGCACGCAGGAGTCCCGCCATGTCCACCGCACCCCGCTCCGGCGGATCCCGCAAGCCCAAGGGCAAGAAGGGCCCCATGAAGGGCACCGGCGGCCACGGTCGCAAGGCGCTCGAGGGCCGCGGACCCACCCCCAAGGCCGAGGACCGGGTCTACCACAAGGCGCACCGCGCCAAGCAGCTGGCCGAGCGCTCGGCCGCCAAGCGCGGTCCCGTGAAGGACCAGGTCCGCGGCCGCGTGAAGCTCACGGATGAGACGGTCTCCGGTCGCAATCCCGTGCTCGAGGCGCTGCGCGCGGGCATCCCGGCCAAGGCGCTGCACGTGGCCGTGCGCATCGAGATGGACGACCGCGTCAAGGAGGCCCTGCGCCTCTGCCTCGAGCAGGGCGTGCCGGTCCTGGAGAACACCAAGCCGGAGCTGGACCGCCTCTCCGGCGAGGCCGTGCACCAGGGCATCGTGCTGCAGATCCCGCCCTATGAGTACGCGGACGCCACGGCCCTGGCCCTCGACGCGCTCGCGAAGCACGAGAAGGGGCACCTGCGGACCCCGCCGCTGCTGATCGCGCTCGACGGCATCACCGACCCCCGCAACCTCGGCGCCATCATCCGGGCCGGCTCCGCGTTCGACGCGGACGGCGTGATCGTGCCCGAGCGCCGCTCCGTCGGCGTGACCGCCACCGCCTGGCGCACCTCGGCCGGCGCGGCCGCGCGGGTGCCCGTGGCCCAGGCCGGCAACCTGAACACCACCCTCGTCGACCTGCACAAGGCCGGCTACTTCGTGCTGGGCCTCGACGGCGGCGGGGACGTCTCGCTGCCCGGGCTCGCCCTGGCCACGGAGCCGCTCGTGCTCGTGGTGGGGGCCGAGGGCAAGGGTCTGTCCCGCATGGTGCGGGAGCACTGCCAGCAGATCGTGTCCATCCCGATCGACTCGACGATGGAGTCCCTCAACGCCTCGATGGCGGTGGGCATCTCCCTGTACGAGATCTCGGTGCAGCGCGCCGGCGGGCGCTGACCTCCACGGCGCCCCCGCCCGGGATGACGGCCAGGCGGGGACGCGGGTGTCGCACACGGCGCCGACGCGGGCAGAGTGTCTACAGTGACGTCGATCACATGGCAGGATGTCGCGTGGATACGCGCACGTCTTGCCTGTGATGCGTGTCACCGCGCACAGTGTCTGCACTGTGTCCGACGGGCCCCCGTCGGCGAGCGCATCCCGCACCGCACCATCAGAACGAGGTCCGTCTCATGAAGCACCGCTCCCTCTCCCTCACCGCCGCCCTCGCCGTCGCCGCCCTCGGGCTCACGGCGTGCGGTGACTCCGGCTCCGGCGGCTCCGGCTCGTCCTCCGCCGCCGGCGGCGACGGCTCCTACACCGTGGGCATCAACCAGCTCGTCTCCCACCCGGCGCTCGACGGCGCGGCCGAGGGCTTCAAGGAGGCGTTCAAGGACGCCGGCCTGGACGTGACGTTCGAGGAGCAGAACGCCCAGGGCGAGCAGGCCACCGTCACCTCGATCGCCTCCACCTTCGCCAACGACGGGGACGTGGACCTCGTGGCCGCGATCGCGACCCCCGCCGCACAGGGCACCGTCTCGGCCGTGAAGGACAAGCCGGTCGTGTTCATGGCGGTCACCGACCCGAAGGGCGCTGAGCTCGTGGCCTCGGACGAGGCCCCGGGCGGCAACGTCACCGGCGTCTCGGACCGCAACCCGGTCAAGGAGCAGCTGCAGCTGCTCAAGGACGTGAAGCCGGACGCCACGACCGTCGGCATCGTCTACAACTCCGGCGAGGCCAACTCCAAGGTCCAGGTGGACCAGGCCAAGGAGGCCGGCAAGGAGCTGGGCCTCGAGGTCAAGGAGGCCACCATCACCAACTCGTCCGAGGTCCAGCAGGGCGTGCAGTCCCTGTCCGGCGTGGACGGCATCTACGTGCCCACGGACAACGCCGTCGTCTCGGCGTTGGAGACCGTGGTCGGCTACGGCAAGGAGCAGCGCATCCCCGTCATCTCGGCGGACATCGACTCCGTCGAGCGCGGCGCCCTGGGCACGTACGGCATCGACTACACGGCGCACGGCAAGCAGGCCGGCGAGATGGCTGTGAAGATCCTCAAGGACGGCGCGAAGCCGGCCGAGCTGCCCGTGGGCTACGCCGACCCGGCCAACCTGCAGCTCGTGCTGAACCCGCAGGCCGCCGAGGCCTACGGCGTCGAGATCCCCGCCGAGCTCAAGGACAGGGCCGACCAGCTCGTCGAGGGCTGATCCCGCGCCTGCCCGCCTCCGCGGCGGCCCGGACCACGGGGTCCGAGCCGCCGCGGAGCACGTCGGCGGCCGGCCCACCCCGTCCCGCCGTCGTCCGTCCCCCTCGCCCCGCCCGAAAGGCACCCACCCCATGCTGACCGCAGTGGAACTGGGTCTGATCTACGCCGTCGTCGCGCTCGGCGTGTACCTGACCTTCCGCATCCTCGACTTCCCCGACCTCACGGTGGACGGCTCGTTCACCACCGGCGCCGCCACGGCCGCCGTGCTCATCACGGGCGGCACGCCGGTGCCCCTGGCCATGCTCGCCGCCTTCGTGGCGGGCGCGCTCGCGGGCCTCGTCACCGGCCTGCTGCACACCAAGGGCCGGATCGACGGCCTGCTCGCCGGCATCCTCACGATGATCGCGCTCTACTCGATCAACCTGCGGATCATGGGCAAGGCCAACATCCCCCTGCTCGGCCAGGACACCCTGTTCACGTGGCTCGACGACCTGGGCCTGGCCCGGAACTGGGGCTCGATCCTCGTGCTCTTCCTCGGCGTGTTCGTGGTGAAGCTGATCCTCGACTGGTTCCTGCACACGGACCTGGGCCTCGCCCTGCAGGCGACCGGTGACAACGAGGAGATGATCCGCTCGTACGGCGTCTCCACGGACCGGATGAAGATCCTCGGCCTCATGATCTCCAACGGCCTCGTGGCCCTCGGCGGCTCCCTGCTGGCCATGTACCAGGGCTTCGCGGACATCTCCATGGGCATCGGCCTCATCCTCGTGGGCCTGGCGTCCGTGATCGTGGGCCAGGCCGTGTTCGGCCAGCGCACGGTCTTCTGGGCGACGCTCGCCGTGATCGTCGGCGCCGTGCTCTACCGCCTGATCATCCAGTTCGCCCTCAACGCGGGCCTGAGCCCGAACGACATGAAGCTGATCTCCGCGGCTCTCGTCGTCGTGGCCCTGCTGCTGCCGCGCTTCGGCTTCGCCAAGCGCCTGAGCCTGCGCACTCGGGGCACGGCCGCGACCCCGGGGCCGGCCGCCGCCGCACCGGCCACCGCCGGCATGCCCCTGACCGGCGAGCCGGGCGGCGCCGCCCCCGCCGCATCCGTCCCCGAGGAGGCCCCCCGTGCTTGAGATCTCGCAGGTCTCCAAGACCTTCTTCCCGAACACCGTCAACGAGCGGCGCGCCCTGCAGGGCATCGACCTGCACCTGGCCGAGGGCGACTTCGTCACCGTGATCGGCTCCAACGGCGCCGGCAAGTCCACGATCCTGAACACGATCGCCGGCAAGCTGCTCCCGGACACCGGCACCGTGGCCGTAAGCGGCAAGGACGTCACCCGCATGCCGGACCACCGCCGCGCGGCCTCGATCGGCCGGGTGTTCCAGGACCCGACGGCGGGCACGGCACCGAACCTCACGATCGAGGAGAACATGGCCCTGGCCTGGCGACGCGGGCACGCCCGCGGGCTCTCGCGGGGCGTCTCCCGCGCCCGGCGCGCCACGTTCCGCGACGAGCTCACGAAGCTCGAGCTCGGCCTGGAGAACCGCCTCACCGCCAAGGTGGGGCTGCTCTCCGGCGGCCAGCGTCAGGCGCTGAGCCTGCTCATGGCCACGTTCTCGGGCCCGAAGATCCTGCTGCTGGACGAGCACACCGCCGCCCTGGACCCGTCCCGGGCGGAGCTGGTGACCCGTCTGACCCGGCAGGTGGTGGCCGAGCACCGGCTCACCACGCTGATGGTCACGCACAACATGTCCCAGGCCCTCGAGGTCGGCAACCGGCTGATCATGATGCACGACGGCCGGATCATCCTCGAGCTGGACGAGCAGGAGAAGGCCGGGCGCACCCCGGCGGACCTGTTGGCCGAGTTCGCCAAGATCAAGGGTGCCGTCGTGGACGACAAGACCATGCTGTCCTGAGCGCTCCGTCCGGCGCCCCCGTGTCCCCGGCCCGCCCCTCCGCCCCACGGCGGGCGGGCGGGCCGGCCGTTCTCACCGGCGCGGCCGCGGGGTAGCGTCGTGGCGTGAGCACCGTGAAGCCCGACACCCAGAGCGCCACCGCAGCCGATGTCCGCCTCCAGACCGTCACGGGGCGCATCCCGGTGACGGACGTGCAGCCCGTCGTGCTGGACGGCCGGTTCCCGGCGAAGGCCGTGGTCGGTGAGGACATCCCCGTCCGCGCCACCGTGTTCCGCGAGGGCCACGACTCCGTGCGCGCCACCGTCCGTCTGCTCGACCCGGCCGGCGCCGAGGTGCAGCGCGTGCAGATGCGTCCGGGCCGGCCCGGGCTGGACGAGGTCGTGGCCACGCTGCGGCCCGCCGAGCCGGGCCTGCACCAGTTCGTGGTCGAGGGCTGGGACGACCCGGTGGGCACGTGGAAGCACGCGGCCACCGTCAAGATCGCCGCCGGCGTCGACGTGGAGCTGATGCTCGCCGAGGGCGCCGCCCTGTTCCGCCGGGCCGCCGAGGACGCGGAGCGCTCGGCCGAGGACCGCGCCGTGTTCGAGGAGGTCGTTCGCGGCCTCGAGGACGAGTCCCTCATCCCGGCCCAGCGCCTGGCCTCCGCCGAGTCGGCGGAGGTGTCCGCCGTCCTCCACGCCCGCCCCGTGCGGGAGCACCTCACGAGCTCCGAGCTCTACCCGCTGGACGTGCAGCGCGAGCTCGCCGGCCGCGGTGCCTGGTACGAGTTCTTCCCCCGCTCCGAGGGCGCCCGCTTCGACGAGGCCTCCGGCACGTGGTCCTCCGGCACCTTCGCGACGGCGGCCGACCGGCTCCCGGCGGTCGCCCGGATGGGCTTCCAGGTGGCCTACCTGCCGCCGATCCACCCGATCGGCACCACGCACCGCAAGGGTCCGAACAACACGCTGACGGCCGGGCCGCAGGACCCGGGCTCGCCGTGGGCGATCGGCGGGCCCGAGGGCGGACACGACGCCGTGCACCCGGACCTGGGCACCGTCGAGGACTTCGAGGCGTTCGTGGCCGCGGCCGCGGACGAGGGCCTCGAAGTGGCCCTGGACCTGGCCCTGCAGTGCTCCCCGGACCACCCGTGGGTCACCGCACACCCGGAGTGGTTCACCACCCGCGTGGACGGCACCATCGCGTACGCGGAGAACCCGCCGAAGAAGTACCAGGACATCTACCCGCTGAACTTCGACAACGACCCGGACGGCCTCGCCCAGGCGGTGCTGGACGTGGTGCGGGGCTGGGTGGCCCGCGGCGTGCACATCTTCCGCGTGGACAACCCGCACACCAAGCCCCTGTGGTTCTGGGAGTGGCTGATCGCGAAGGTCCGCGCCGAGGAGCCGCGCGTCGTGTTCCTCGCCGAGGCCTTCACCCGTCCCGCGATGATGCACGCCCTGGGCAAGGTCGGGTTCCAGCAGTCCTACGGGTACTTCACCTGGCGGAACACGGCCGAGGAGCTTGCGGAGTACCTCCAGGAGATCTCGCACGAGACGCCGGCGTTCTATCGCCCCAACCTCTTCGTCAACACGCCGGACATCCTCACGGAGTACCTGCAGCACGGCGGCCCGGGCGCGTTCCGGATCCGCGCCGTCGTCGCCGCCACGGCCAGCCCGCTGTGGGGCGTCTACGCCGGGTTCGAGCTGTTCGAGCACGTGGCCCGGCCGGGCGCGGAGGAGTACATCGACAACGAGAAGTACGAGTACCGCCCCCGGGACTGGGAGGGCGCGGAGGCCGCGGGTGCCTCGCTCGCCCCGTACCTCACCCGGCTCAATGAGATCCGCGCGGCACACCCGGCGCTGGGCGACCTGCAGAACCTGACCCTGCACGCCTCGACGCACCCGGACCTGCTCGTGTTCTCGAAGACGCGCTCGGCCCGGCCCGAGGGTGCGCACCGGGACGCCGAGGCGGTCACCGACGCCGGTCCCGCGGAGGACACCCTGATCGTCGTCGTCACCACGAACCCGCACGACGTCGTCGAGGCGACCCTGGACCTGGACCTCGAGGCGCTGCGTCTGCGCCCCGAGGACCGCGACGCGTCCGGGGCCGTCGAGGTGGAGGACCTGCTCACCGGCCAGCGCTGGCGGTGGGGCCGCACCCCGTACGTCCGCCTGGACCCGAACGTCGAGCCCGCCCATGTCCTGCGGGTCGTCCGGAACGGCTGAGCCGCTCCCGACGCCCGCCGTCCCCAGAACAGGAATCGCCATGACCCCGTCCGCCGCCCCCCGTCCCGCCGTCGCCCCGCTCGCCGTGGACCCGGAGGTGCTGGCCGCCGTCGCGCAGGGCCGGCACCACGATCCGCACACCGTGCTGGGCGCCCACCCGCATCCCGACGGCGCCGCGGTCACCTACCGCGTGCTGCGCCCGCTGGCGCGCACGGTCACGGTGGTCCGCGCCGGCGACGGGCAACGCGTGGAGCTGACGCACGAGCACGACGGCGTGTTCGCGGGCGTGGCCCCGACGCCCCGTGTGGCCGGGGCCGCCGCGGGCGACTACCGCGTCGAGGTGGCATACGAGACCGAGGACGGCACGACCGGCCCCGTCCAGGAGCAGGACGACGCGTACCGGCACCTGCCCACGCTCGGCGAGCTGGACCTGCACCTGATCGGGGAGGGCCGGCACGAACGGCTGTGGGAGGTGCTGGGCGCCCGCGTGGTCCGCACCTCCGCGGGCGAGGCCGTCGGCACGGCCTTCGCGGTCTGGGCGCCGAACGCGCGGGCCGTGCGCGTGGTGGGCGACCACAACGGCTGGGACGGCCGGACCCATGCCATGCGGTCCCTCGGCTCCTCCGGCGTGTGGGAGCTGCTGGTGCCTGGCGTCGGTCACGGCGACCGCTACAAGTTCGAGATCCTCGGCCGGGACGGGCTCTGGCGGCAGAAGGCGGACCCGATGGCCCGTTGGACGGAGGTCCCGCCGGCCACGGCCTCGCGTGTGCTCGAGTCCGACTACGCCTTCGGGGACCGCACCTGGATGGAGCGCCGCCGTCTCACGGACCCGCACGAGCGCCCGCTGAGCATCTACGAGGTGCACCTGGGCTCGTGGCGGCCCGGGCTGGACTACCGCGAGCTGGCCGAGCAGCTCGTGGAGTACGTGCAGTGGCTCGGGTTCACGCACGTGGAGTTCCTGCCGGTCGCGGAGCATCCGTTCGGCGGGTCCTGGGGCTACCAGGTGACCGGCTACTACGCCCCCACCTCCCGGTTCGGCTCCCCGGACGAGTTCAAGCACCTGGTAGACGCGCTCCACCGGGCGGGGATCGGCGTCATCGTGGACTGGGTGCCGGCGCACTTCCCGAAGGACGAGTGGGCGCTCGCGCGCTTCGACGGGACCGCCCTGTACGAGCACCCGGACCCGCGGCGGGGCGAACATCCCGACTGGGGCACCCTCGTGTTCGACTTCGGCCGCACCGAGGTCCGCAACTTCCTCGTGGCCAACGCGCTCTACTGGCTCGGCGAGTTCCACATCGACGGGCTGCGCGTGGACGCCGTCGCCTCGATGCTCTACCTGGACTACTCGCGCGAGGACGGGCAGTGGGAGCCCAACGTGCACGGCGGCAACCACAACCTCGAGGCCATCGACTTCCTGCGCGAGGTCAACGCGACCGTGTACCGCCTGCACCCCGGCGTCCACATGATCGCGGAGGAGTCCACGGCCTTCTCCGGGGTGAGCGCTCCCGTGGACGCGGGCGGTCTCGGCTTCGGCAAGAAGTGGAACATGGGCTGGATGCACGACACCCTGGCCTACCTGTCCCAGGACCCGGTCAACCGCCGGTGGCACCACGAGCAGTGGACGTTCTCCATGGTGTACGCCTACTCGGAGAACTACGTGCTGCCGCTGTCCCACGATGAGGTCGTCCACGGCAAGGGCTCCCTGCTGGGCCGCATCCCGGGCGACCGACGGCAGCAGCTGGCGACCCTGCGCGCCTACTACGGGTACATGTGGGCGCACCCCGGCAAGCAGCTGCTGTTCATGGGCGGGGAGTACGCGCAGCCGAGCGAGTGGTCCGAGGGCGAGGGCCTGGACTGGCCCGTCTCGTGGGATGAGGCGCACCGCGGGGTCCAGCTGACGATCCGGGAGCTCAACGCGCTCTACCGCAGCAAGCCGGCGCTGTGGTCGCTGGACCACAGCCCGGAGGGATTCTCGTGGGTGGACGGCGGCGACGCCGACGGCAACACGCTCGTGTTCCTCCGCATGCCCGCGGCGCAGGTGGTGCCGGAGACACGGATCGACGACGACGGCGCCGCGGTCCCGGCCGCTGAACCGGGCGGCGCCCCGCTGCTGTGCATCACCAACCTCTCGGGGTCGCCGCGTCAGGGGCTGCGCGTGGGGGTGCCGTCCGCGGGGGAGTGGACGGTGGTGCTGGACACCGATGCGACCGACTTCCACGGTGACGGCTGGCGGGAGCAGACCGGCCAGTCCGAGGTGATCGCGGCACACGAGGGCCAGTGGCAGGGCCAGCCGGCCCACGTCACGGTGAACGTGCCGGCGCTGACCACCCTGTGGCTCCAGCCGACCCTGGACACGACGGCCACGCCCTGAGGAGTGGTGCACGTCACGGCCGGGGGTGACGGCGCTGGAGCGTCGAACGGGGCGGGCCAGGCCGAAGGAATCCGCGAGAACAGGCGGAAACCGGCCGCCCACCCTTGACCGCACGCCGGGTGCCGCCCCTGATTTTGTGTTCGGTGGGATTCGTGTGTAGAGTTCCATCTCGTGCTCAAGACGCCGACCGGGTGACCGGGAGGCGGGGTGAAGAACACAGAATCCGCGGATTCATGCCGAGAATGGCAGGTCCCCCTGATTTTGTGTTCGGTGGGATTCGTGTGTAGAGTTCCATCTCGTGCTCAAGACGCCGACCGGGTGACCGGGAGGCGGGGTGAAGAACACAGAATCCGCGGATTCATGCCGAGAATGGCAGGTCCAGGGCGGGTGGTGCTCACCGGGTGCGCGGCCGGCAGTGATGCGGGTCGGGATTCCTGAAGAAGATGATCTGGTTTGACAGCCGGGAATCATGTGGTAAGCTTTTCAAGGCCTTCCACGTGGATGGTCCGGTGAGTGTCTGACACCGCGTTGAGCGGAGTTGACATGGTCGGATCACGTGGTAAGGTTTTCTAGCCCGGCCATGTGAACGGACGGTGAATGCTTCGGACACGGAGTTGACACGGTCGAAACGGATGGTCTAGGATGGAGAAGTTGCTCCAGAGCGAAACGGCCCGCGGAGCGGGTCGCTGAAGCTGGAAGCGCCTGTTGTTTGAGAACTCAATAGTGTGCCAAGTTTGTTGATGCCAATTGTTTTAACACATATTGGTTGATCATCGCCTGCCACCCCCGTGGTGTGGTGATGGTTTGCTAGGTATTGAATGGATGTCGTGGTGGTTATTTCCGGCTGCCACGGTGTTGTTCTGTAATTTTTTTACGGAGAGTTTGATCCTGGCTCAGGATGAACGCTGGCGGCGTGCTTAACACATGCAAGTCGAACGATGAAGCCCAGCTTGCTGGGTGGATTAGTGGCGAACGGGTGAGTAACACGTGAGTAACCTGCCCTTAACTCTGGGATAAGCCTGGGAAACTGGGTCTAATACCGGATAGGAGCGTCCACCGCATGGTGGGTGTTGGAAAGATTTATCGGTTTTGGATGGACTCGCGGCCTATCAGCTTGTTGGTGAGGTAATGGCTCACCAAGGCGACGACGGGTAGCCGGCCTGAGAGGGTGACCGGCCACACTGGGACTGAGACACGGCCCAGACTCCTACGGGAGGCAGCAGTGGGGAATATTGCACAATGGGCGCAAGCCTGATGCAGCGACGCCGCGTGAGGGATGACGGCCTTCGGGTTGTAAACCTCTTTCAGTAGGGAAGAAGCGAAAGTGACGGTACCTGCAGAAGAAGCACCGGCTAACTACGTGCCAGCAGCCGCGGTAATACGTAGGGTGCGAGCGTTATCCGGAATTATTGGGCGTAAAGAGCTCGTAGGCGGTTTGTCGCGTCTGTCGTGAAAGTCCGGGGCTTAACCCCGGATCTGCGGTGGGTACGGGCAGACTAGAGTGCAGTAGGGGAGACTGGAATTCCTGGTGTAGCGGTGGAATGCGCAGATATCAGGAGGAACACCGATGGCGAAGGCAGGTCTCTGGGCTGTAACTGACGCTGAGGAGCGAAAGCATGGGGAGCGAACAGGATTAGATACCCTGGTAGTCCATGCCGTAAACGTTGGGCACTAGGTGTGGGGACCATTCCACGGTTTCCGCGCCGCAGCTAACGCATTAAGTGCCCCGCCTGGGGAGTACGGCCGCAAGGCTAAAACTCAAAGGAATTGACGGGGGCCCGCACAAGCGGCGGAGCATGCGGATTAATTCGATGCAACGCGAAGAACCTTACCAAGGCTTGACATGTTCTCGATCGCCGTAGAGATACGGTTTCCCCTTTGGGGCGGGTTCACAGGTGGTGCATGGTTGTCGTCAGCTCGTGTCGTGAGATGTTGGGTTAAGTCCCGCAACGAGCGCAACCCTCGTTCCATGTTGCCAGCACGTAATGGTGGGGACTCATGGGAGACTGCCGGGGTCAACTCGGAGGAAGGTGAGGACGACGTCAAATCATCATGCCCCTTATGTCTTGGGCTTCACGCATGCTACAATGGCCGGTACAATGGGTTGCGATACTGTGAGGTGGAGCTAATCCCAAAAAGCCGGTCTCAGTTCGGATTGGGGTCTGCAACTCGACCCCATGAAGTCGGAGTCGCTAGTAATCGCAGATCAGCAACGCTGCGGTGAATACGTTCCCGGGCCTTGTACACACCGCCCGTCAAGTCACGAAAGTTGGTAACACCCGAAGCCGGTGGCCTAACCCTTGTGGGGGGAGCCGTCGAAGGTGGGACCAGCGATTGGGACTAAGTCGTAACAAGGTAGCCGTACCGGAAGGTGCGGCTGGATCACCTCCTTTCTAAGGAGCATCAGTGCCCGTTGCATCACCGCGTGTGTGATGGCGGGTTGCTCATGGGTGGAACATCAA
>NZ_JABFAZ010000039.1:0-1737 GCF_017168505.1 Micrococcus sp. KRD077
TGACCGAGAACACCGCCGCCCTGCCCGCCGCCGAGCGTCCCGGCACCCCCGCCCTGCCGCAGGACCTGATCGACGTCGACGCCCTCCTGGAGGCGTACCACACCGGTCACCCGGACGTGACGGACCCGGCGCAGAAGGTCGTGTTCGGCACCTCCGGCCACCGCGGCTCCGCGTTCACGACCTCGTTCAACGACGACCACATCGCCGCCATCACGCAGGCCGTGGTCGAGTACCGCGCGCACCACGGGATCACGGGGCCGGTCCTCGTCGGCAGGGACACGCACGCCCTGTCCGGGCCCGCGCAGGACACCGCCGTCGAGGTGCTGCTCGGCAACGACGTCGAGGTGCTCGTCGACTCCCGCGGCGGCTACACGCCCACCCCCGCCGTGTCCCACGCGATCCTGCACCTGAACGCCGGGCGCGAGCTGTCGCCGTCGGGCTTCGCGGTGGACGGGGACAACGCCGGCCTCGTGGACGGCCTCGTGATCACCCCCTCGCACAACCCGCCCGCGGACGGCGGCTTCAAGTACAACCCGCCCCACGGCGGCCCCGCGGACACCGAGGCGACCACGTGGATCGCCGACCGCGCCAACGAGCTGCTCGCCGCCGGGCTGGCGGGCGTGCACCGGGTGGCGAGCGCCGACGTCGCCGGCCACGCGAAGCTGGGCGGCTTCGACTTCCTGGACCGGTACGTGTCCGATCTGCCGCAGGTGATCGACGTGGAGGCGATCCGCGAGGCGGGCGTGCGCATCGGCGCCGACCCCATGGGCGGGGCGTCCGTGGCGTACTGGGGCGAGATCGCCGACCGCCACGGGCTGGATCTGACCGTGGTGAACCCGGAGGTGGACCCGCGGTTCGGGTTCATGACCCTGGACTGGGACGGCAAGATCCGCATGGACTGCTCGTCGCCGAACGCGATGGCCTCGCTGATCGAGCGGATGACCCCGGACGCGGACGGGCAGGCGCCCTTCGACGTCGCCACCGGCAACGACGCCGACGCGGACCGGCACGGGATCGTCACCCCCGACGGCGGGCTGATGAACCCGAACCACTACCTCGCCGTGGCCATCGACTACCTGTACCGCCACCGCGAGCAGTGGCCCCAGAGCGCGGGCGTGGGCAAGACCCTGGTGAGCTCCTCGATGATCGACCGCGTGGCCGGGGACCTGGGCCGCGAGCTCGTGGAGGTGCCGGTGGGCTTCAAGTGGTTCGTGCCGGGCCTGCTGACGGGCACCGGCGTGTTCGGCGGCGAGGAGTCCGCGGGCGCGTCCTTCGTGCAGTTCGACGGCAGCCCGTGGTCCACGGACAAGGACGGGCTGCTGCTGTGCCTGCTGGCCGCGGAGATCATCGCCGTGACGGGCCAGTCCCCGTCCGAGCGGTACCGCGACCTCGTGGCCCTGCACGGCGACCCGGCGTACGCGCGCATCGACGCCCCCGCGACCGCCGAGCAGAAGGCGAAGCTGAAGACCCTCTCCCCCGACGACGTCCCCGTGACCGTGCTGGCCGGCGAGACCATCCTCGCGACGCTGACCAACGCCCCGGGCAACGACGCCCCGATCGGCGGGCTCAAGGTGGTCACGCAGCACGCGTGGTTCGCGGCGCGGCCCTCCGGCACCGAGGACGTCTACAAGATCTACGCGGAGTCCTTCCGCGGCCCCGAGCACCTGACGCAGGTGCAGGCGGAGGCGCAGCGGCTGGTGGACGCGGTCATCGGCTGACCCCCTGTCTCTTATACAC
>NZ_JABFAZ010000039.1:1837-4312 GCF_017168505.1 Micrococcus sp. KRD077
GCTTTCGTTCGGGAAATGGCGGGGCGCGTGCGCCGTTTCCCGAACGAAAACGCCGTGGCGCCCGTCGGGGCGGCACCAGCGGCCGGAGGACGACGACGGCGCCCCGCCCTGCCGCCGCCCAGGGCCGCTCGGTAGCGTGGCCGGCATGAGCACGCAGCCCCCCGGTCTGACCACCGACTCCCCCGACTCCCCCGCCGACGATCCGGTCCGCGAGCCGTTGCCCACCGAGGCCCTGCCGATCGCGCCGGCCGGGCCCCGACCCGAGGAGCCGCGGGCCGCCGTCGAGCGGCTGCGCGCCGCCGCCCGCTCCCGCGCCGCCCACCCGCGCGCGGTGCGGGTGCGCCAGCTCAAGGGCCTGAAGCGGATGCTGACCGAGCACGCGGACCGGTTCGTCGCGGCGCTCGGCACGGACCTGGGCAAGCCGGCCACCGAGGCCCTGATCACGGAGATCGTCTCGGTGCGCTCCGAGGTGGACCACGCGCTGCTGCACCTGACCGACTGGATGGAGCCGCGGCCCGTGAAGCTGCCGCTGGCCCTGCGGCCCGCGAGCGCGGAGGTCCGGCCGCGGCCCAAGGGTCTCGTGCTGGTCATCGGCGCGTGGAACTACCCGGTGCAGCTCGCGCTCGCCCCGGTCGTGGGTGCGCTGGCGGCCGGCAACACGGTGGTGCTCAGCCCGTCGGAGAAGGCCCCGGCCACGGCGGCGGCGCTGCGGGAGCTGGTGTCGCAGTACCTGGACTCCGCGCTGGTCTCCGTGGTGGCGGGCGGCAAGGAGTGCAACACCGCGCTGCTGGCGGAGCCGTGGGACCACATCCTCTACACCGGCGGGGAGCGCGTGGGCCGGATCGTCTACGAGGCGGCGGCGAAGACCCTCTCCCCCGTGACGCTCGAGCTGGGAGGCAAGTCGCCGGCGGTGGTGACGCCGTCGCGGAACACGGGCGCGATGGCCCGCCGCATCGCATGGGCGAAGTTCACCAACGCGGGCCAGACGTGCGTGGCCCCGGACTACGTGCTGGCCGTCGGCGAGGCCGCGCTGCGCCAGGTGACCGCCGAGATCCCCGCCGCCCTGCGCGAGTTCTACGGCGACGACCCCCGCGCGTCGAAGGACTACGGCCGGCTCATCTCCGCCGAGCACGCGGAGCGGCTGCGGGAGATGCTCCAGACGGACCTCGACGCCGGCGCCGAGCTGCTCGTCGGCGGCGACGTGGATGTGGCAGGACGGTACATGGCGCCGACCGTGGTGACGGGCGTGCGGCCCGACGGCGCGCTCATGCAGGAGGAGCTGTTCGGCCCGATCCTGCCCGTGCTGACCGTGGACACCTTCCAGGACGCCCTGGACTTCATCGCGGAGCGCCCGCACCCGCTGGCCGCCTACCTCTTCACGGACCGGCCGAGCTACCACCGCGCGTTCGACGACCAGGTACAGGCCGGCGGCCTCGGCTACGACGTCGGCCTGCTGCACGCCGGCATCGCGACGCTGCCGTTCGGCGGGATCGGCGCGTCCGGGATGGGCGCGTACCACGGCATCCACGGGTTCGAGACGTTCTCCCACCTGCGCCCGTCCATCACGAAGTCGGACCAGGTGGACACGCTCAAGACCGCGTACCCGCCGTACGGGCGGATGAAGCGGGCGCTGCTGCCGAAGATGCTCTGAGGGGGCGGGGATCAGCGCTGCGGCCAGAAGCCGCGGCGGTCGTAGACCTCCGCGAGGACGTCGGCGCGGTCGGTCATGACGCCGTCGACGCCGAGGTCGAGCAGGCGCTCGATCTCCGCGGGCTCGTCCACGACCCACACGTGCACCGGCAGGCCCGCCGCGTGGCACCGCCGCACGAAGTCGGCGGTGGCCACGGGCACGCGGCCGTGCCGGACGGGCACCTGCACGCAGTCGACGTCGAGGGCGCACCGGCGCAGCCAGCGGGTCAGTCCCAGCGGGCCCAGCGTCACGAGCGCCGCGATGGCGGCCGCCCCGCCCGACGTCGCCACCCGCTCCGGCCCGTACGCCCGCTCGGGGTGGCCGAGGCGGGCGAGGGCGCGCCGGAAGAGGCGGCGCCGCGAGTCGTGGAACGAGGCGACGAGCACGCGGTCCCACGCGCCGTGCTCGGCGAGGATGCGGGCCAGGGCCGGGGCCGACGCGCGGTCCTTGAGGTCCACGTTCAGGCGGGCTTCGGGGAGCGCCGTGAGCAGCTCGGTGAAGCGCAGCAGCGGCTCCCCGCCGACCGTGACGTCCGCCAGCCGCTCCCACGTGTGGTCGCGCAGCCGGCCGCGGCCCGTGCTGACGCGGTCCAGAGTCTCGTCGTGGAACACGACGAGCTCGCCGTCCGCCGTGGTGCGCACGTCCAGCTCGAGGTAGGTGAACCCGGCGGCGTGGGCGTCCGCGAACGCGGCCAGGGAATTCTCCCGGTCGACGGCGGCGCCCCGGTGGGCGAACCCCAGCGGGTGGCCGCGACGGGCGGGGACGGAGTCGGTGAGGTAGGCGGG
>NZ_JABFAZ010000039.1:4412-9945 GCF_017168505.1 Micrococcus sp. KRD077
GTCGGACGCACGGGATCACCGTAGCGGGACGGGCGGTGGGGTACTCACTGCCGCAGCCGGGAACGCGAGAGGTCGGAATGAGCGTCAGACCCGCCCTCATTCCGACCACTCACGTGACAGGTGGGGCCGACGCGCCCGCCCTCAGTCCTCCGCCGGCAACTCCAGCATGGGGCGGTGCTCGTAGAAGGTCTGCAGCACCACGGTGGTCCGGGTGGACACCGACGCCGTCTGGCGGATCTCCGTCACGAGGGCCTCGAGCTCGCGCGGCGAGCCCACGCGCACGAAGAGTATGTACGCGGCGTCGCCGGCCACGGAGTGGCATGCCTCGATCGCCGCGATGGACTCGAGGAGCTCGGGGGCGTCGTCGGGCTGGCGCGGGTCCAGCGGGCTGATCTCGATGAACGCGGAGAGCGGCCTGCCCACGGCCTCGGGGTCGAGCAGCGCACGGTAGCCCGTGATCACGCCCGTGCTCTCGAGCCGGCGCAGGCGCGCCTGCACCGCGGAGGTCGAGAGGCCGACCCGCTCGGAGAGCTGGGCGAGCGTGGCGCGCGGGTCATGGGAGACGGCGGCCGCGAGCCGCGCGTCGACAGGGTCGTCCATGCGCCGCACGCTATCAGCCGGCCCCGGCCGCCGGGTTGACAGCCCCGTGCGCTCATGGAAACCTTCCGGCAAGTGATCCGCCTCACCGGATATTTTCCGGCGATTCGACCTCAGGAAGGTTCCATGTCCACCACTCTGCAGCCCGCCCGGACCGACGGCGTTGCCTCGGAGGCCCCGGCCGACGCGCGCACCGTCGAGACCCACCCGGCCTGGCTCCGCCTCAAGGCCGCCGCCACCGCCCTGCAGCCTCTGCAGGTCAAGGACGGCTCCATCCCGGACCCGGCGGACCACGCCGCCGCGCGCGAGCACGTGGAGACCATCGTCGCCGCCGTCGAGGAGCTCGCCCCGCTCTTCCCGCACGACGCCGCCTACCTCGCCGCCCTGCCCCGCGACTTCGCGCGCTGGGCTGACGGCGGCTTCGCCGAACCCGACTTCCTGGACTCCCTCGTCGCCTTCCAGCCGCAGGAGCACCGCGTCGACGGCGTCCGGCACCTCGTGGTCTTCCCGATGTACACGCAGAACGGCTCCCCGGACCGGCACGTAGAGGCCCTCGTCGTCGAGACCATCTGGCCCGAGTTCATCGCCGAGCTCGAGGCCGGCGACTACGGCAACCGCCTCTTCGTCTCCCTGCGCCTGATCGACTTCACCCCCGGCTACGACACGAACTCCGCCGTCCTCTTCCCCGAGACCGTGGCCATGCGCGAGATCCCCACCTTCACGTGGGGCGCCATCTTCCAGGACCGCGAGGCCGCCCGCTTCCACCGGGTCGTCACCGCCGCCGCCGAGGTCACCCAGCTCGAGCTCCCGGCCGAGCTCGCCGAACTGCTCTCCAGCCAGGAGCTCGCCGAGGGCACCTTCGTGATGTGGGACCTCATCCACGACCGCACGCACATGCGCGGCGACCTGCCCTTCGACCCGTTCATGATCAAGCAGCGCATGCCCTTCTTCCTCTACACGCTCGAGGAGATGCGCTGCGACATGACCGCCTTCCGCGAGTGCGTGGCGATCGAGCGCCGCCTCACGGCGCGCGCCGCCGCCGGCGAGCAGCTCACCGGGCTCGAGGAGCAGACCCGCCGCCACGCCGGGCTCGTCCAGCACGCGGTCCTGTTCGACCGGGTCTTCCGCTTCGCCCTCACGGGCTCCCGCGTCCGCAACTACGACGGCCTCGGCGGCCAGCTGCTCTTCGCCTGGCTGCACCGCAAGGACGTGATCCAGTGGCGCGACGTCGAGCTCAGCGTGGACTGGGACCGGCTCGCCGACGCCGTCGTCGAGCTGGGCGACGCCATCGACACGCTCTACTGGGAGTCCATCGACCGCCCCAAGACCGTGCACTGGCTCCAGGCCTACGAGCTCGTCGCCTCCGTGGTCACCCCGCACCCCGCCTCCGTGTGGGCGCAGGGCCTGCCCCGTGAGGTCCTCGCCGGCCCGCCCAAGGGCTACACCGACCTCGTGCTCGACGACGAGTTCCCGCTGTCCATGTTCTTCGAGGCCCTCGAGAAGAAGATGCGCGGCGTCATCGAGTCCACCGCCGGGATCCGCGGCACGGACGCCTGACCCGTGGCCGCCCTGACCGACCGCGCCGTCCTGATCGCGGGCGCCACGAGCGCCTCGGGCCGGGCCGCCGCCCGCACGCTCCTCGACGCCGGCGCACACGTCGTCGCGACCGGGCGCGACGCCGCGAAGCTCGCCCCCCTCGCCGGCCTCGGCGCCGAGACCGCGACCCTGGACCTCACGGACGAGACCGCCGTCCGCGGCCTCGTCGAGGACCTGCACGCCCGCGGCACCCGGATTGACGGCCTGCTCCACCTGGTGGGAGGCTGGCGCGGCGGCGGAGGCCTCGCCGGTCAGACCGAGGCGGACTACCGCGCCCTGGAGGCCTCGTTCACGGCGCTGCGGCACGTGAGCCGGGCCCTCGACGACGACCTGCGGGCCTCGTCCGCCGGTCGCCTCGCGATCGTCTCGTCCACGGCGGTGACCCGGCCGCTCGCCGGCGGCGCGAACTACGCCGCGGTGAAGGCGGCGAGCGAGGCATGGACCCGCGCGGTGGCGCAGGGCTGGGCCAAGGCCACCCGGGACGCGGAGACCCCGCTGCGCTCGGCGGCCGTCGTGTTCCGCGTGAAGTCCCTCGCCGGGCTCGAGGAACGGCTGGCCGAGGAGTACGCGCGACTGTGGAAGGCTGAGGCGGGCGCGCTGAACGACGCCGTCCTCACGCTCCAGGAGAAGGGAACGTAACTGACATGCAGAGGATCCACGATCCGCAGGAGCGGGGCTTCGCCTCGGACAACTACTCCGGCGTCCACCCGGAGGTGCTCGCGGCGATCGCCGAGGCCAACGGGGGCCACCAGGTCGCCTACGGCGAGGACGTGTACACGGCGCGTCTCCAGGAGGTCGTGGCCCAGCACTTCGGCGAGGACGCCACCGTGTGGCCGATGTTCAACGGGACCGGGGCGAACGTCGTCGGGCTCCAGGCCATGCTGCCCCGCTGGGGCGCGGTGATCTGCGCGGACACCGCGCACATCCACGTGGACGAGGGCGGCGCGCCGGAGAAGTCCGCCGGCATCAAGCTGCTGCCCGTGGCCACCGACGACGGCAAGCTCACCCCCGAGCTGATCGCCGCCGAGGCGTGGGGCTGGGGCGACGAGCACCGTGCCCAGCCCCTGGTCGTCTACCTCACCCAGTCCACCGAGCTCGGCACGGTCTACACCCCGGAGGAGGTCAAGGCCATCACGGACTACGCCCACGAGCACGGGATGCGCGTCTACATGGACGGCGCCCGCATCGCCAATGCCGCGGCCTCCCTGGGCCTGCCGCTGCGCGCCTTCACCACCGACGTCGGCGTGGACGTGCTCTCCCTCGGCGGCACCAAGAACGGGGCGCTGCTGGCCGAGGCCGTCGTCGTGCTCGACCCGGACGCCGCGGACGGCCTCGTGTACCTGCGCAAGAACCAGATGCAGCTGGCCTCGAAGATGCGCTTCATCTCGGCGCAGCTGCTCGCCCTGTTCGACGGCGACCTGTACCTGCGCTCCGCCCGCCACGCCAACGCCATGGCCGCCCGGCTGCGCGCCGGCATCGAGGCGGGGGTCGCCGACGGCTCGCTGGCCGGCGTCGAGTTCACGCAGGCCACGGACGCCAACGCCGTGTTCGCCGTCCTGCCCGAGGGCGTGGCCGACCGGCTGCGCGCCCGCTTCCGGTTCTACGACTGGGACGCGGCGCGCCGCGAGGTGCGCTGGGTGTGCGGCTTCGACACGACCGAGGAGGACGTGGACGCGTTCACGGCGGCGCTGCGCGCCGAACTCGTCCCCGCCGTCTGACGGACGCGCCCGGCCGGGATACCCTTCTACCACCGTGCAGCAGGGTGGGACGCCGCGGCCTTCGACGCGCGTCCGACCGCTCCTCCACCGAAAGGCCACCGTGGACACCAGCGCACCCCGGACGTCCCCGTCGACGCCGGCCGCCTCCGCCGCCCACGCCACCCATGAGGGCGGCTCCCTGCAACGCACCCTCAAGTCCCGGCACCTGACGATGATCGCGATGGGCGGCGCCATCGGCACGGGCCTGTTCGTGGCCTCGGGCAACACCATCGCGACCGCCGGCCCCGGTGGCGCCCTCGTGGCCTATGTGGCCATCGGCTTCATGGTGTTCCTGCTGATGCAGTCGCTCGGCGAGATGTCCACGTACCTGCCGGTCTCCGGCGCGTTCGAGGAGTACTCGACCCGCTTCGTGAGCCCCTCGTTCGGCTTCGCCATCGGCTGGAACTACTGGTACAACTGGGCGATCACGGTGGCCGCCGAGCTCGTCGCGGCGGCCCTGATCATGCGGTACTGGCTCCCGGACGTGCCCTCGTGGATCTGGTCCGCGATCTTCCTCGCGCTGCTCTTCGGCCTCAACGCCCTCTCCACGCGCGCCTACGGCGAGAGCGAGTTCTGGTTCTCGCTCATCAAGGTCGCCACGGTGGTGATCTTCCTGGTGCTCGGCGTCCTGATGATCGTCGGCATCCTCGGCGGCTCCTCCCCCGGCTTCCACAACTGGACGGACGGCGAGGCCCCCTTCGTGGGCGGCGGCGCCGGCATCCTGGCGATCTTCATGGTGGCCGGCTTCTCCTTCCAGGGCACCGAGCTGGTCGGCGTGGCCGCGGGCGAGGCCGAGGACCCGGAGAAGAACGTGCCCAAGGCGATCCGCACCGTGTTCGTGCGCATCCTGCTCTTCTACGTCGGCGCAATCACCGTCGTCGGCTTCCTCATCCCCTACACCAGCCCCCACCTGCTGGGCAGCGACGTCGAGGACATCTCGATCTCCCCGTTCACGCTCGTCTTCGAGAACGCGGGCGTGCTCGCCGCCGCCTCCGTGATGAACGCCGTGATCCTCACGGCCATCCTCTCCGCGGGCAACTCGGGCCTGTACGCCTCCACCCGCATGCTCTGGGCCCTGGCCGACTCCGGGAAGGCCCCGCGCTTCCTGGCGAAGGTGAACCGGCGCGGCGTGCCCATGAACGCCCTCTACGCCACCACCGCGGTGGGCGCGGCGTGCTTCCTGACCACGTTCATCGGGGACGGCGCCGCCTACGTGTGGCTCGTCTCCGCCTCGGGCCTGGCCGGGTTCATCGTGTGGATGGGCATCGCCTGGAGCCACTACCGGTTCCGGCGGGCCTACGTCGCGCAGGGCCACGACCCGAAGGACCTGCCCTACCGCGCCTTCCTGTTCCCCCTGGGCCCGATCGTCGCGCTGGTCATGTGCGCCGTCGTGATCCTCGGCCAGAACTACCAGGCGTTCATGGGCGACGTGGACCTCGTGGCCGTGGCCAGCGCGTACATCGGCCTGCCCCTGTTCCTCGCGCTGTGGCTCGGCCACAAGCTCGTCACCGGCTCGAAGCCGGTCCGCTACGAGGACGCCGACCTCACCCGCGTCCTGGACTGAGTCCCCCACCTCGGAGGTC